>JAFYWH010000083.1 GCA_017558175.1 Bacteroidaceae bacterium | reverse complement strand
GCCAGCAAATCCGTGAAGCTTTGGATGCAGCCAAGAAGGAAGACAAGCGTCCTACTTTGATTATCGGTAAGTGTATCATGGGTAAGGGTGCTCGCCAGGCAGACAACTCTTCATACGAAAATACTTGCAAGACTCACGGTGCTCCGCTCGGTGCAGAAGCTTGCAAGAACACCATCATCAACTTGGGTGGTAATCCGGAAAATCCGTTCGTCATCTTCGACGATGTACAGGAAATGTACGCTAAGCGCAAGGAAGAATTGAAGGCTATCGTAGCAGAACGTCATGCAGAAGAAGAAGCATGGGCTGCCGCTAACCCAGAAAAGGCTGCTCAACAGAAGGACTGGTTCAATAACGTGGTTCCAGAAATCGACTGGGCAAGCATCCAGCAAAAGGCTAACGACCCGACTCGTAACGCATCGGCAACAGTACTCAGCGTATTGTCTGAAAAGGTGCCTAACATGATTGTTTCATCGGCCGACCTTTGCAACTCGGACAAGACTGACGGTTTCTTGAAGCATACACACTGCATCGTTCCGGGCGACTTCAGCGGCGGTTTCTTGCAGGCAGGTGTAGCCGAATTGACCATGGCTTGTATCTGTATCGGTTTGACTCTCCACGGTGGTGTCATCGCTGGTTGCGGTACATTCTTCGTATTCTCTGACTACATGAAGCCAGCTATGCGTATGGCTGCATTGATGAGACTCCCGGTTAAGTTCATCTGGTCACACGATGCATTCCGTGTAGGCGAAGACGGTCCTACTCACCAACCAGTAGAACAAGAAGCTCAAGTTCGCTTGTTGGAAAAGATGAAGAACCACATGGGCAAGAACTCTATGCTCGTTCTCCGTCCTGCAGACGTAGAAGAAACAACAATGGCATGGAAGCTCGCTATGGAAAATACAGATTCTCCTACAGGTTTGATCACTTCTCGTCAGAATGTGACTAACTTGCCAGAAGGTACAGATTATTCACAGGCAGCAAAGGGTGCTTACATTGTGAAGGAAGACGAAAACTATGATGTTATCTTGTTGGCTTCAGGTTCTGAAGTATCTACATTGGTAGCTGGTGCAGAATTGTTGGCTAAGGATGGTATCAAGACACGTATCGTATCTGTTCCATCAGAAGGCTTGTTCCGCTCACAAAGTAAGGAATACCAAGAAAGCGTATTGCCTACAGGTGCTTTGACATTCGGTTTGACAGCAGGTATTCCAGCTAACCTCTACACATTGGTAGGCCACAACGGTAAGGTTTGGGGTATGGAATCATTCGGTTTCTCAGCACCATTCAAGGTATTGGATGAAAAGTTGGGATTCAACGCAGAAAATGTATATAACCAAGTAAAATCAATGCTCTAATGAAAACAATCGGTTTAGCTTGTGACCACGCTGGTTACGAATTGAAAGAATATGTAAAGACTTGGTTGGAAGCCAAAGGTTGGGAATACAAGGACTTCGGTACTTATAGCACAGACAGCTGTGACTATCCTGACTTTGCACACCAATTGGCTGTAGCAGTAGAAGAAGGCGAATGCTATCCTGGTATCGCAATTTGCGGTAGTGGCGAAGGCATCAGCATGACTTTGAACAAACACCAAGGCGTTCGTGCTGCATTGGTTTGGATTCCAGAAATCGCTAAGATGACTCGTTTGCACAACGATGCCAACGTATTGGTTATGCCAGGTCGTTATATCGATACTGAAACTGCTAGCCAAATTATGGAAGAATTCTTCACAACAGAATTCGAAGGCGGTCGTCATCAGAAACGCATCGATAAAATTCCAGTGAAATAAGATTTATTCACATAACATTTGAAAAAAAGAGAAGCAATATAAGCTTCTCTTTTTTTTAATTCCTATCTTTGTTAAATATTAGCATCCATTAATAAAGCAAATCATGAAAAATATTGTAACATTACTTCTGTTCATTCTTCCTTTTACTCTGTTTGCTCAAACAGAAAAGAACTATCTGGAAGGTGCAGTACCGGTAGTCGATGGAAAAGTAACTTTCTCTACTGAAATAAATGTGGCCTCTCTTACACAAGAACAAATCCACGAAACTTTGTTAGAATGGGCAAAAAACCGTTATAAGCCAACCGGCAAACATAGTGCACGTGTACTTTATAGCAATCAAGAAGAAGGAACTATTGCCATTGCAGGTGATGAATATATCGTGTTCACATCCAATTCATTGTCACTGGACCGTGCCCGTACCTATTACCAAATGCTCCTTACCTCAGAAAAAGGCAAATGTACAATCAACATTTCCCGTATCCGCTATCACTACGATGAAGCAAGAAACGGAGGTGTGAAATATGTAGCAGAAGATTGGATTACAGACGAAGTAGCTCTCAACAAGACTAAAACCAAAATTTATCCTATCATGGGTAAGTTCCGCAGAAAGACCATCGACTTAAAGGATGATATAACTAAGGATATCCAAGCAACTTTGGGTAATAAGATGATTGCTTTAGGCGTAGCAGCACCTCCTGTCACACCTGTTGTTGCAGAAGTAAAGCCGGCTATGGCTCAAGCCCCTGTACAAACTAATAATCAGGAAGTTACCGTACCTACAAACGAAGAAGACATCATCAAGCAAGCTGTAAGAATGACCATTATGGCAGGTAACGATGAACAATTCGAAATCAACAAGGAATGTTGGGGAGGTTATGGCGAACTATTCGGAAAGAAAGTAACTTTCTGCATCATCGATACCCAGAAGACAATGGGCAACATGTTGATGTCTCAAAGCGAAAATTATAAGATTTCATTCTACTTGACCAACAACAATGAACCTTCACTGATCATCAATTGCAAGAAACTGATGCAACAGACTATCCAAGGTGAAGAAGCTCAAAAAATGAGCCCGAATTGTCAGAAAGAAAAATCATACAACTTGTATGTAGGTGAAATTGTAAAATAATTGTATCTTTGTGAAATGAAAGAAAAATTGAACACCATCAAGGAGTTGATCAAAGAAGGCAAATTGGATATAGCCATCGAACAACTTAATGCCTATATCCACTCCGACACAACCCAAGATGATGAACCTTACTATTTGTTGGGAAATGCCTACCGCAAACAAAGCAATTGGCAAATGGCGCTCAACAACTATTTGGAAGCAATGGAACGAAATCCGGAAAGTCCAGCCGCAAATGCACATCAGATGATGATGGACATCCTGAATTTCTATAATAAAGATATGTATAACCAATAATAAATAATGCTATGGCAAAAATTAAAGGTGCTGTTGTAGTGGACACAGAACGTTGCAAAGGCTGCAACCTGTGTGTAGTAGCTTGCCCGCTGAATGTATTGGCATTGGCTGCTAAAGAAGTGAACAAGAGAGGATATACATTTGCCCAAACTGTATTGGAAGACACTTGTATCGGTTGTGCTTCCTGTGCAATCGTTTGTCCGGATGGATGTATCTCCGTGTATAAAGTTAAACAACAATAAAACAGAAAGATATGGCAGAAGAAGTAGTTTTAATGAAGGGTAACGAAGCCATTGCCCATGCTGCTATCCGCTACGGGGTAGACGGCTATTTTGGCTATCCTATTACTCCTCAATCAGAAGTGCTGGAAACGCTTGCCGAACAAAAGCCTTGGGAAACAACCGGCATGGTTGTACTTCAAGCTGAAAGTGAAGTATCGGCAATCAACATGGTATACGGAGGAGCTGCTACAGGTAAGATGGTTATGACCTCTTCATCTAGTCCTGGTGTCAGCTTAAAGCAAGAAGGTATCTCTTACTTGGCAGGTGCTGAACTTCCATGTTTAGTAGTGAATGTCATGCGTGGTGGCCCGGGCTTGGGTACAATCCAACCGAGTCAGGCTGACTATTTCCAAACTGTTAAAGGTGGCGGACATGGTGACTATCGTCTCATTGCCCTTGCTCCAGCATCAGTACAGGAAATGGCCGATTTCGTAGGTTTGGCATTCGATCTTGCTTTCAAGTACCGCAATCCGGCTATCCTCTTGGCAGACGGTGTTATCGGTCAGATGATGGAAAAGGTGGTGTTGCCTGAACAACGCACTCGCTTGACAGACGAAGAAGTGATTGCACGTTGCCCATGGGCAGCCAATGGCAAGACTGCTGGCCGCAAGCCAAACATCATTACCTCTTTGGAACTCGACCCGGCTGAAATGGAAAAGCGTAACATCCACTTGCAGGAAAAATATGCTGAAATTGAAGCTAACGAAGTACGTTTCGAAGAAATCAATTGCGAAGATGCAGAATACCTCATCGTAGCCTTCGGTTCTTGTGCACGTATTGCACAAAAGAGTATGGAACTTGCTCGTGCAGAAGGCATTAAGGTTGGTTTGTTGCGTCCTATCACATTGTGGCCATTCCCATCGAAGGCTATTGCTGCACGTGCAGCTCAAGTGAAAGGTATCTTGACAGTAGAGCTCAATGCCGGTCAGATGGTAGAAGACGTTCGTTTGGCAGTAGATTGCAAGGTACCGGTAAAACATTTCGGTCGCTTGGGCGGTATCGTTCCTGATCCAGACGAAGTGGTTAATGCTATTAAGACCAAACTGATTAAATAACAAGCGTATGAACACCGATTTGATTAGACGCATACTGAATAGTATATTCATCATCTTGGCCATCGCATCCGTTATTACCTATTTTATAGCGGAAGATTACATTACATTTATTTATGTATGTGCGGCAGCCATTTTCTGCAAATTGTGTGAGTTCTTTTTACGCTTCATGTGTTAACAGGAGGAAATATTATGACTAAAGAAGAAATAATCAAACCCGAAAACTTGGTTTATAAGAAACCAACGTTGATGAATGATAATCCGATGCACTACTGCCCGGGATGTAGCCATGGTGTAGTTCACAAACTCATCGCAGAAGTCATCGAAGAAATGGGCATGGAAAACCAGACTGTAGGTGTATCACCTGTAGGTTGTGCCGTGTTCGCATACAACTACTTGGACATCGACTGGGAAGAAGCTGCCCATGGTCGTGCTCCTGCCGTAGCTACCGCTATCAAGCGCCTTTGGCCTAGCCGATTGGTATTCACTTACCAAGGCGATGGTGACTTGGCTTGTATCGGTACTGCCGAAACTATCCATGCATTGAACCGTGGTGAAAACATTACCATCATCTTCATCAACAATGCCATTTATGGTATGACTGGTGGACAGATGGCTCCTACCACTTTGCTTGGCATGAAGACAGCTACTTGTCCTTACGGACGCGATGCAGCTATCCACGGCTATCCACTCAAGATGACCGAAATTGCTGCTACATTGGAAGGTACAGCTTATGTTACCCGCCAATCTGTACACAACGTACCGGCTATCCGCAAGGCAAAGAAAGCTATCCGCAAGGCTTTTGAAAATTCAATGAATGGTAAAGGTTCAAACTTGGTAGAAATTGTATCAACTTGTAACTCAGGTTGGAAGATGACTCCAGACGCTGCTAACAAGTGGATGGAAGAAAACATGTTCCCATTCTATCAGTTGGGCGACTTGAAAGATAAAGAATAAAAAAGAATACCTATGAAACAGGAAATCATTATAGCAGGATTCGGTGGTCAGGGTGTATTGTCTATGGGCAAAATCTTGGCATACTCCGGACTCATGGAAGACAAGGAAGTGACTTGGATGCCGGCTTACGGTCCCGAACAACGTGGTGGTACTGCCAATGTAACCGTTATCGTAAGCGATGACCGCATCTCCTCTCCTATCCTGAGCCAATACGACACGGCTATCATCTTGAACCAACCATCATTGGCTAAGTTCGAGAGCAAGGTAAAACCAGGCGGTATCCTTATTTATGACGGATACGGCATTATGGAACCTCCTACACGTAAGGACATCCAAGTATATCGCATCGATGCCATGGATGAAGCTACTGAAAGAGGAATGGCCAAGACATTCAACATGTTCATCTTGGGCGGTTTGTTGAAGCTCCGTCCGGTTGTTGAAATCGAAAGTGTATTGAAGGCATTGCGCAAGACATTGCCTGAACGTCACCACAAACTCATCCCGATGAACGAAGAAGCACTTCGCATTGGTATGGAGATTATTAAGCAGGTAGAAGTATAATATTCTTTAAAGGATATGTAAAAAGGAGAAGCTTTCTTGAAAAGAAAGTTTCTCCTTTTCGTTTTATATTGTATCTTTGCGTCATTATGAAAATGAAACTGAAATACATCTCAATTCTTATATGCATTTTATGCACATTTTTGCCAATTTCAGCGCAAAATACGATTAGTAGTGCACGTGGTTCTTCGGCCAGTGGTCGGGATTTAGGTACGCACGACCGTAACGGAAACCCTATCGATACCACCGCAGTAACCGATGCCAAAACCATTCCTATCGGGCTTCACCAATGGAAGGTAACCCGCCGATTGGGAAACATTGTACCCATCGCTGTGGATACATTGCATGCAGGTTTTCAAAACACCAACGATCCTGCTGGCCCTACCGGACAATACAATTATTTAGGAAACTTGGGTGCTCCACGCTTGTCGCGCATCTTTTTCGACCGTAAAGAGGAAAGCCAATTCTTCTTTACCGACCTTTATGACCAGTCGGTATTGCGTCCGGAAGATGTGACATTCACTAATACCCTGTCGCCTTATACCAATCTTACATATTATAAGAGCTTTAACAACCGCAATAGTGAAGAACGATTCAAGTCTTACTTTGCAGTTAACGCCAACAAGAGATTTGGTATTGGTTTCTACATCGACTATCTCTATGGCCGTGGTATGTACAATAACCAATCTACCGCTTTCTTCAACGGAGGTTTGTTTGCCAGCTACCGAGGTGAGAAGTACGATATGCACTTCATTTTCAATAACGACAACTTGAAGATGCGTGAAAACGGAGGTATTACAGACGACCGCTATATCACCGATCCGCTTGACATGGCAGAAGGAAAGAAGCAATACACTTCGACCGATATTCCTACCTTATTCAATAAGATATGGAATCACAATACCAGCTATCACACGTTCCTTACCCACCGATACAATGTGGGATTCTATCGGGCAAAGAACCAATTGCCTAAGGATAGCTTGCAGACTGCTACCGATTCTATCGATGTCGAAACGGAATTTGTTCCGGTTACCAGTTTCATCCATACGTTGGAAGTGGACTTGAACGGCCGTAAATACATCACTCAAGACGATGCTCAGAACCGACAATATTTCGAGCACACGTATTTTGGTAATGACTCCATCGATAAAGACAAGCGTACTTCTGTACGAAACACATTCGGCATTTCGTTGCGCGAAGGATTCAACAAGTGGGCTAAGGCCGGACTTACCGCATTCCTCACACACGAATACCGTGACTTCAGCTTGCCTGATACAACCGATGTACCTGACCAGCGCATCATCAAACACTATAAGGAAAATGTCGTTTTTGTAGGTGGTGAATTGCTTAAGGAACAAGGAAAGCTCCTGCATTACAAGGTGTTGGGTGAATTGGCCATCGCCGGAGAAGATGCCGGTCAATTCCGAGTAGAAGGAAATGGTGACTTGAACCTTAATTTGTTAGGCGATAGTGTACGTTTGGATGTTAATACATATGTGAAGAACTTGAATCCGGTATTCTTCTATCGTAACTTCCACTCCAAGCACTATTGGTGGGACAATACCGATTTGTCTAAAATCATGCGTACCCGTTTGGAAGGAAAGCTCAGCTCCAAGAAATTGGGAACCACTCTCCGTGCCGGTGTAGAAAACATCAAGAACTATACTTACCTGGCCAATACCAGTGTACCTATTACCAATAGTGCCGGAGAAATCACTTCTTTCAAGAACAATGCAGCGGTGAAACAATACAATGGAAACATCCAAGTATTCACAGCTATGCTTCAGCAACAATTGAAGTTCGGTATCCTACATTTGGATGGTGAAGTAGCTTACCAGAAGTCCAGCGAGCAATCGATACTTCCTTTGCCGGAACTTTCTGCTTATGGAAACTTGTATATCCATGCCGGATTGGTCAAGGATATCCTTCAGGTATCTTTGGGAGCCGACGTACGATATTTCACTAAGTACAATGCACCAGACTATTCACCGGTTATCGGTCAGTTCTACTTGCAGAATCCTGAAAACCAGATTGCTATCGGAGGTTGTCCGATGGTTAATGTATATGCCAACTTGCATTGGAAACGTACTCGCATCTTCTTGATGATGTATAATGTGAACCAAAACTCGGGTAATTCCCGTTATTTCTTGGCACCACATTACCCAATCAGTCCAAGAATATTGAAGTTAGGCATCTCTTGGAACTTCTTTGACTAAAAGAAACAAGCATGAAGAAGTATCTGAAATATGGAATTATGGGAGTGATAGCCGTGGCCTTATCGGCTATCATTTTCAAGCCTCAACCCAAACAAGAGGTGGTTGAAGTATCGTCACGAAGTTACGAAGAGATTGTCCGCTCCGGCATTCTTCGGGCGGTAACCGAATACAATTCCATCAGTTTTCATGTAGAAGAAGATACCATCAACGGCTTGCACTATGAACTGCTCCACGCCTTTGCCAAAGAGAAAGGACTGAAGGTAGAAATTACTCCGGAAATGAGTATGGACAAACGAATGGAAGGACTCAACAACGGAACATACGATATTTTGGCCAATGATGTCTTAATCAGTATCGACCGAAAAGACTCCTTACTCTTCACCCACCCTATCCTGTTGGGCAGACAAGTATTGGTGCAACGAAAACCTGAAAGCGAAAACGACAGCATCCATATTAAAAGCCTGTTGGAATTGGCCAACAAGACCGTACACATTGTGAAGGGTTCTCCTGCCAAATTGCGAATTCATAATCTGAGCAATGAGATTGGCGATACCATCTTTATCAAGGAAGTAGAACGATACGGACAGGAACAATTGATTGCCATGGTAGCCGGAAAAGACATCGACTATGCCATCTGCGATGAAAACATTGCCTTGGCCACTATACACAATTTGCCGGAACTCGATATCGAGAAGGCCGTAAGCTTCACCCAATTCTATGCTTGGGGAGTTAAAAAGGACAATACCGTATTATTGGATAGCTTGAACGCATGGTTGGATGCCTATAGATTGACAACATCCTTTCAAGAATTGATTAGAAAATATACCCTAAACTAACGAAATAATGAACACACTGGAGAAAGTAAAATGGGGATTCATCGGTTGCGGAGAAGTAACCGAAAAGAAAAGCGGACCGGCTTTCAGCATGATTCGCAATTCGGAAGTAGTGGCCGTAATGAGCCGTAATGCTGAGAAAGCAGAATCGTATGCCCGCCGACACAACATTCCTCGTTGGTATACCGATGCCCAACTACTCATTGGTGATGAAGATGTGAATGCCGTATACATTGCCACTCCCCCATCCTCGCACGCTACTTTCGCCATCATGGCCATGAAGGCAGGCAAGCCTGTATACATCGAAAAACCAATGGCTGCTACCTACGAAGATTGTGCCCGCATCAACCGTATCTCTAAGGAAACGGGTGTTCCTTGTTTTGTAGCCTATTATCGTCGTTACTTACCTTATTTCCAAAAGGTTAGAGAAATGGTACTTCAAGGCGAGATAGGTAATGTCATCAATGTGCAAATCCGTTTTGCCCAACCACCTCGTGCCATGGACTATAACAATACCAATCGTCCGTGGCGTGTGCAGACCAACATTGCCGGTGGTGGATATTTCTACGACTTGGCTCCACACCAGTTGGACTTGTTGCAAGATATGTTTGGATGTATCCTCGAGGCCGAAGGCTACAAGAGCAACCGAGGTAGACTGTATGATGCCGAAGATACCGTGAGTGCTTGCTTCAAGTTCGAATCCGGATTACCAGGTTCTGGCTCCTGGTGTTTTGTGGCACACGAATCGGCCAAGGAAGACCGCATCGAAATCATTGGAGACAAAGGTATGCTCAGTTTCTCGGTCTTCACTTACGACCCTATCATCCTGCATACGGAGCGAGGCGAAGAAACCTTCCTTCCGCAGAATCCGCCACATGTACAGTTGCCACTTATTCAGGCCGTGGTAGAACATCTGCAAGGCAAATCCATCTGTACTTGCGACGGACTGAGCGCCACAACCACCAATTGGGTTATGGACCGCATTTTGAACAAATTATAAGGCAAAGATATGGTTCCTCTCCGCTCCCTCCTGTTTGCAATGATCCTTCTTTTCCCTTTCTGCCTATATGCACAGAACGAAAAAAAGGACAGCAATCCAACGGAACGGAGTAAACTTAAATCCACCATGACGGATGGTGTAGTAGATATAAGCCATGATGTAGCAACAGCAGTTCGACACACTGGTCAGAAAATACACCAGGAAGTGAAGGACTTCAATGCTATCGATACCCTCTATATCTCGCCCAACCTCTATAATTTGGCTTTTATGCTGGAGCATAGCACTTGGTACGAGCACTACCAATTGGGTAACAATGCAGGAACGAAATCACAAAACCTTAATTTCTCTCCCAGCCTTGGTACTAAATTGGGCGTTTACTTCGGTTGGCGTTGGATTTTCTTGGGCTATACCTTCGATGTGGAAGACTTGTTCGGAGGAAACAAGAACCAAACCAAGAAAAAGGAAATGTCGCTCAACATTTACAGTTCCAAGTTTGGCATCGACCTTTATTACAGAAAGACCGGTAATGACTTCAAGCTCCGTTCCATCAATGGTTTTCCACAAGAATTTGAGTCTTTGAAAAACCTCCATTTCGATGGATTAAGAAGTACCATCAACGGATTGAACGCCTATTGGATATTCAATCACAAGAAATTCTCCTATCCGGCTGCTTATAGCCAATCGACCAACCAACGGAGAAGTGCCGGTTCCTTCATGGCCGGATTCTCGCATTCGAGACACAGCATTTCCTTTGATTGCGAGAAACTTCCTTCTTCTGTTCTTCAGCAATTAAGTCCAAGCCTAAAATTCAATCACATCAAGTATTCGGATTATAGCCTCGGTTTCGGATATGGTTACAATTGGGTGTTTGCCAAGAACTGGGTATCGAATCTCTCCTTGCTTCCGGGCATCGGCTACAAGAAATCCCGCATTGATGACAATGACTTCAAGGGTGAAAGCTGGATTAAGGATATTAACTTCGATTTCATCACACGAGCTGCTATCGTGTATAATAACGCGAAGTATTTTGCAGGTGCATCACTGGTTCTCCACACGTACGACTATCGAAAACCTAATCTTTCTGTTACGAATTCCTTCGGTACATTGCGAATCTATGCGGGTTTTAATTTCTGGCCGAAGAAAGAATTCAAGAATATGATGAAATGATACGACTCGTTTCAACACATATTAAGAGGTATTTTTCTTGATTTTTTCAATTTCCATGCAAAAATTATTTGTCAAAGAATAAATTTATGTAACTTTAGCCAGTTAAAATTCACATAAAATCAAAAATATGAAAAAGCTGACACGAATCCTATTCATCCTGCTTCTCATTCCACTTACCATTCAGGCACAAGAGAACAACAGCACCATTGCACCCAAAGAACGGAAATTCAAGCTTATCAATCCTATCGATACTACCTATATCGCTCCCAACCAATACAATTGGGCTTTCAGATTGGAACAGAGCATGTGGCAAGAGAATTACAAGATCGGTAGCCATTCAGGCTCCAAGAAACATCTTAAGTTTTCTCCTGACTTGAGCCCGAAAGTAGGTGTTTACTTGGGTTGGCGTTGGATTTTCTTAGGCTGGAATTTCAACCTTGCCGACAAAATGAAGAATGAACCCAAGAAAACGGAATTGTCGCTGAATTTTTATGCCAACAAGTTCGGTTTGGACCTTTATTACCGCAAGACGGGCGGTGATGTCAAGCTTCGCTCCCACCAAGGTTTTGATTTGCCGAATGGCTCTACATTGGAAGACATCCGTTTCAACGGATTGGATAGCAAGCTCTTTGGCGTGAATGCCAGTTGGATATTCAACCACAAGAAATATTCCCAGCAGGCATCTTATAGACACAACACCGTCCAGTTACGAAGTGCGGGATCATTCATAGCCAACTTATCGTATACCCGCCAGAATATTTCATTCGATCACGAAATGTTGCCTACAGAAATGACAGATCGTCTGAATCCCAACTTGAAGTTCAGCCAATTCAAGTATTCTGACTATAGCTTAGGCTTCGGATATGGATACAATTGGGTATTATCCAAGACATGGTTGGCAAGCATTTCTATCCTTCCGAGTATCGGTTACAAGGATTCCAACATCGATGGCATTGACCTAAAGGATGAAAGTTGGGCAAAGAATCTTAATTTCGATTTCATCACACGAGCATCTGTAGTATATAACACCGGTAAGTATTTTGCAGGTGCCATGTTGGTATACAACGCTTATAACAACAACAAATCGGATATCTGCGTAAGCCACTCCTTTGGTACGTTGCGCATTTATGCCGGCCTCAATTTCTTGAAAAAGAAAAAATACAAATAAATAACAAGGTATAATCAGTAAAACCAAAACGCCTAAGCATTTGAAGTAAAACGCCTAAACGTTTTAATCAAAATGCCTAGGCGTTTTTTTATTTCGCCTCGGTGTTTTCCAAGTCGTTCTTTTTTAATCTTAGAAACGTGCTCCCAAAGTGAAAAGCAACTGATGACGCTCGTTGTCTACCTTGGTAGCAGGCAAGTCGATATCATCGAAAGCATAGAAATCGGACTTATACATATCGTACTTGTAAGCCAAGTCGGCATACATTACATTGCCTCTATAGCCCAAGCCGAAAGTAAACGTATTCTTGTCCTTGATGTTATTGAAGTCGGTGCTGGTGCGATAGGTAGTCAAGGCACTATAGGCATCGTCGGTAAAGACAGCCGAAGTATAGTTATAGCCTGCACGCAAGCTGAACTGCGGTGCCAAACGGGCTTCCATACCCACACGCAAGGTGTGAACTCCCTTCAAGAACGCTTCTACACTTGGTTGCTCACCCAATTCATAGCCTTCCATATCCATCAGTTTAGAAGAACTATAATCGGCATATTCGTATTCGGCTCCCAAGGCTACCAAACCACCCAAAGTAGTACCTGCACTAATGTTGAACTTCCATGGAGTAACCATGCGATAGTCGTAGCTCAAATAGCTATAGTCCAAATAGTCGCTCAAAGTCTGGCTGTACGGAGAATCGTAGGCCAAAATATCCGATGAAAGAGTAGCATTGTAGCTTTCAGTCAAATCGTACCAAGTTGGTGTATGGATAGCCAAACCCAAACGGAAAGGCGAATCTTCGATAGGGCGGATAATGGCACCCAACTTCAAATCGACACCTGCACCATCCAAACCATAATAGTTATCCAAAGTATAACCGCCGTTTTCATTACCAGAATCGTCATTCAAGTCTTCGGTGTACGAAGAATAACGGTCGTAGTTTACATCATAAATACCCAATGTAGCACCGAAGTAGAAACGGTCTTCTACATTGAAGGCAATATTGAAGTCGTACTGACTGATGTAGCCAGATTCCTTACTGAAATAGTTGTTGCTATATCCGTCCCAACCCAACACACCATTGTAATAATCTACCACACCGGTGGTAGCGCCCAATACGGATAGTACCGGATATTGGTTCCAATATTGGCGATACGGATTTTCAGCATCCAAAATCTGATTGAAAGATTCTACAGAATTCACTCCAGAAAAATCCAACTCCTGTGCCAATTGCCAGCTTTGAGAGAAATTGTTCAACTGTCCGCCTGCAGAGAAAAGACGATTGAAGTTCTTGCTCTTGTGGTAATTGAAACCGAAATTCACATAGCGCAACGAGGTATTGTTGCCTACCTTATAAGTATACACAAAACCCAACTGGTCGAAAGAAGCGCGTGTTTTGTCTTCCTCCATAGTGGTACCATTGAAAGTACTGATAGTAGCCGAATTGTTCAATCCCAAGGTCACCGAGAAGTCGTTGCTACGGAAGATACCGATACCGGCCGGATTGGAACCCATCACCGAGATATCGCCTCCCAAAGCGCTCATGGCTCCACCCATACCCACAAAGCGGGCAGTACCATTCAAATCATTGCCCAACAAGCGTTCGGCATCGTATGCATTCTGTGCATGGACAGTCATGGCCAATGCCATTGCGCCAACTGCCATTATTCCTTTCTTTATCATAATCTTAGTTTTTTGTTGTTCAACGTTTTATCTTCTACCTCCGCCACCGCTACGGCTTCCACCACCGCCACCAGACGAGCGCGAACTACTACTGCCGCTTCCGCTACTATAAGAAGAACGGCTGCTGCTACTACTTCCGCTGGAATAGCTGCTACGTGATGAAGAGTTACTATTATTATAAGTAGAACGGTTGCTTGAATTGTTCGAAGACGAACCGCTACGGTATGCACCACGTTCGGAAGCTCCACTCTTACGCTGATAGTTTGTACCAGAACCGGTATTGTTCACTGTGCTACGAGTGCTGCTCTGACGATTGTAGTTAGAGCTTCTGCCCTGTGTAGGACGGCTATAAACTTCCTTGTTGCGAACAGAACCTGCAGTTTCATCACGTTGAACATTCTGACCTCTCACGGCCGAACGTTGCGGACGAACCGATGCAGAACCATCCTTGGCAGTCACTACACGACCCGAACCTGAGCGACCAGAGTTAACATAATTGTTACGGCTGTTTCGGTTGCTCTGAGAACCGGATACTCTACGGCTCGGATTTCCTGCCGATGTATAAGTTCCACGATAACCGCTATCGTATCTGCCGGCATGGATACCCGGATTGTAAGCTGTTGAGCCATTCCATCCGTGGCCACCGCCCCAATAGCCACCTATACCACCCCATGCATAGTGCGGATGGTGGTGATGATGATGGTGATGTGGAGGATACCAGCCATACCAATAGCCAGGACCATACCAACTGCTATAATACCAAGGTGAACTCCATCCCCATGAATAGCTGAAACGCCAATCCCACCACAAACGATTGGTAGAAGTTGGGAATGCATAGGCATAAAGGCCATCATCGAACACATTCCATTCCCAAGAAGGAAGCATGTAGAGCACTTCCCAATAAAGCGGACTGCTCAATGGAATGGCATAACGAGGATTGCGGAAGCGGACGATACGCATGGCATATTCGTAATCGGCTTGCGAGCCGGTAAATCCGTTTACCCATTCTCCACGTTCGTTATAAGGCTTTTCCTCGATGTACAAGGTATCGTTCTCCATCGAGAAAGTATTGTCGCGCGAAGTGTATCGGCGATTATACTCATCCACATCACGTACATTGCCCGATACATCCTTTACCACTACTTTAGAAGCAACAGGTGATTCGAACACCGTTGTAGGTGCTTGCTCCTTTTCGATAACAACTTTGGCAGGTGTACCGCTTGTCACCTTCTTTTCAGTCTTTTTCTTCGGAATGAAATAAAGGTCATCGTTCGTTTGTGCCATCATGAAGACCGGCAAAAACGCTATCAACAACGAAAGTAAAACTGACTTTTTCATATTC
>JAFYWH010000082.1 GCA_017558175.1 Bacteroidaceae bacterium | reverse complement strand
TTTTGGGGTGCAGGCACAATCTGTTAATTTTCGGTTCGCTCATCTGACCGATTTGCACTTTAGTCCTAACAACCCGAAACCGACAGAGGACTTGTTGCGCTCGGTAGCACAAATCAATGCTACGGAGGGACTCGATTTCGTGTTGGTTACAGGTGACCTGACTGAAGAGGGAGATCGTGCTTGTTTGGAAAAGGTGAAGTCATGTCTGGATTTGTTGAAGGTGAAATACTACGTGGCTTTGGGTAATCACGAAACCAAATGGAGCGATTCGGGTTGTACCGCATTCGGCGAAGTGTTTGGTAGCGAACGCTTCGAGTTTGAGTACAAGGGATTCCTGTTCTTGGGATTTAATTCAGGCCCGTTGATGCGTATGGCTTATGGTCATGTGGTTCCGCAAGACATCCGCTGGATGACCGAAACCATGGAAAAGGCTGGCAAGGATAAGCCAGTAATCCTCGTAACCCACTATCCGTTGAGAGATGGCGATGTAGACAATTGGTACGAAGTGACCGATGCCGTCCGTCCGTACAATGTCCGTATGTTTATCGGTGGACATTATCATGCCAACATGAATCTCCGTTACGATGGTATCCCAGGCATCTTGATGCGCAGTAACTTGGCGGATAAGGATGGCAAACAAGGTTATGGTATCTACGAAGTAACCAATGATTCTATTCTCGTGTATAGCCAACGTGTTGGCGAAGAAAAGAAGCAATGGGCTTCCTTCTCATTGACAGAATCGTATTACGACCGTCAAGGTAAGGCCGAAAAGTATCCGGATTTCTCTTGCAACAAGGAATATGCAAAAGTCAAGGAACAATGGATGGTACAGACAGGTGTAGGTATCTATTGTTCACCGGCTGTAGATAACGATAAGGTTTTCGTTGGTGACGATATGGGACGAATGACTGCCTATTCGTTGAAGAAGGGTACGAAGTTGTGGAGCTTCGAATCTCAGAAAAGAATTGTCGGTACACCGGCAGTTAGTGAAGGTGTCGTTGTATTCGGTTCGGCAGACCGCTTTGTTTATGGCTTGAATGCTGAAAATGGTAGCCTTTTGTGGAAAGTGGAAGCCAAAGAACCGGTTTTGGGTGCTGTTACTATTGATAAGGGTATTGCTTATGTAGGTGCCAGTGACCAGACATTCCGTGCAATCGAGATCCATTCAGGCAAGGTGGTATGGGAATATGCAGGTGTAAAAGGATATATTGAGTCCAAGCCGTTGGTAACTGAGGACAAAGTTATTTTCGGTGCATGGGACAACACACTTTATGCTTTGGATAAGAATACAGGTAAGGAACTATGGAAATGGACTGGTGGCTTGACCCGTATGCACTATTCTCCTGCTGCCGTATGGCCAGTTGCTGCAGAAGGAAAGGTTTTCATTGCCGATCCGCAACGTGCCATGACAGCCGTAGATATGGAAAACGGAAATACCGTTTGGCGAACTTTTGAATCGCAGGTGCGTGAAACCATCGGTCTTTCGGAAGACGGTAAGCAAATCTATAGCAAAACAATGAATGACAGCATTGTTTGCTATGCTACCCAAGGAAACGCTCCTCAAAAGATATGGGCATCGAATGTAGGCTTCGGTTACGAACATGCGCCTTCTATGCCACAGGAAAAGGGTGGGGTAGTTTATGGTAGCACCAAAGAAGGTCTCGTCTTTGCTTTGGAAGCCAAGACAGGAAAGGTTTTGTGGAAACATAAAATCGGTAATTCTCTAATTAGCACAGTTGTGCCATTGAGCGGTAAAGAAGTGTTGTTTACTGCTACCAGTGGAGAAGTAGGACTCTTGAAAATGAAATAATAATTATAAAACTTTAAATTGATATGGATATGAAAAAGATTAGTTGCTTTGTACCTTACGCAGGTAAAGAACAAGTAGAAAAGACTATACAAGGATTGCAGGCTACTGGCCTAGTGAAGGATATTTATTTGATGACTACAAATGCTGAATTGGAAGCATTGGAAGGTTGCCAAAACATTGTAGTAGAAAATCCGTTCAGCAGCAAGGCTATGCAGGCTGTTGCTCAAAATGCAAGCGGTGAATACACTTTGCTTTATACCAAGGAAACAACTCTCGAATTGGGTATGTTTGCACTCGAACGTATGATTCACTTGGCTGATGACTCTGCTGCTGGTATGGTATATGCAGACCATTATCAGATTACAGATGGCAAGCAGACTAATGCTCCTGTTATTGACTATCAGTTCGGTTCGTTAAGAGATGACTTCAACTTCGGTTCTGTATTGTTGTTCAATACTGAAATGTTGAAGGAAGCTGCTGGTCGCATGAAGGCTGAATACACATTTGCTGGTTTGTACGACTTGCGCTTGAAGTTGAGCCAAAAGGCTGATTTGATGCACATCAACGAATATTTGTATAGCGAAATTGAAAACGATACTCGTAAGAGTGGAGAAAAGATTTTCGACTATGTAGACCCAAGAAACCGCAATCGTCAGATTGAAATGGAACAGGCATGTACTGAACACTTGAAGGAAATCGGTGGTTATTTGGAACCAAAGTTCAAGGAAATTGAATTCTCTGCAGGTAACTTCGAATACGAAGCATCGGTTATCATTCCGGTTCGTAACCGTATCCGTACCATCCGCGATGCCATCAAGTCTGTATTGAGCCAAAAGACTGATTTCAAATTCAACCTTATCGTTATCAATAACCACTCAACCGATGGTACAACTGAAGCTATCGACGAATTCAAGGATGACGAACGTTTGATCCATATCATCCCAGAACGTAAGGATTTGGGTATCGGTGGTTGCTGGAACATGGGTGTACACCATCCTAAGTGTGGTAAGTTTGCTGTACAATTGGATAGCGATGACGTTTATAAGGATGAAAACACACTTACTACCATGGTGAAGGCATTCTACGAACAGAACTGCGCAATGGTAGTTGGTACATACATGATGACCGACTTCAACATGAACATGATTGCTCCGGGTATCATCGACCATAAGGAATGGACTCCAGACAACGGTCGCAACAATGCACTCCGTATCAACGGTTTGGGTGCTCCACGTGCATTCTATACTCCGGTATTGCGTGAAGTGAAGGTTCCTAACACCAGCTATGGTGAAGACTATGCATTGGGATTGAACTTCTCTCGTCAGTACCAGATTGGTCGTGTATACGATGTGGTATATCTCTGCCGTCGTTGGGATGACAATTCGGATGCTTCTTTGGATATCGTGAAGATGAACGGACACAATTTGTACAAAGACCGTATCCGTACATGGGAATTGCAGGCACGTATTGCATTGAACAAGAAGAAATAAGTTGGATTTATGAATCAAACGATACATAATCTTATCACCGAGCAGTTGACTTCCTGGGAAACTGCTCGGAATAACTACGAAGCTCTTTCTACTGTAAAGGTAAAGGAGTTGAACGTGAATGGTGTACCATATAAGGTACAGTTCAATCCGGCACGTATTGTTTCATCGGGAGCCAAAGTAGATGCCAAGACCATTCAGGAACGCAAGTGTTTCTTGTGTCCGGCTAACTTGCCTCCTGTACAAAAGGGGGTACCATTCAAGGAACATTATAATATATTGGTGAATCCGTTCCCTATCTTCCCGCGCCACTTGACTATCCCTGAACAAGCGCATGTAGATCAACGCATTGCATCTCGAATGGTTGATATGTTGGATTTGGCACAGGCATTGACAGACTATGTCATTTTCTATAACGGACCTAAGTGCGGTGCTTCTGCTCCAGACCATGCTCATTTCCAGGCTGGTAACAAAGGCTTCCTCCCGATAGAAAAGGATTGGCGTAACCAGTTGGCAGAAAAGGTGGCGGACTATCAAAATGCTACATTGTGGTATATGAATGATGCTCCTCGTGCTACATTGGTCATCGAATCTTCGTCGAAAGAAGATGCAGCCCATTTGTTCGAAATCATTTACCGTTCATTGGAAGTGAAACCGGGTGAAGAAGAACCGATGATGAATGTGCTTGCTCTTTATGAAGACGAAAAATGGGTAGTATTTGTATTCCCACGTGAAAAGCATCGTCCGGCTTGTTATACAGCCGAAGGTGAAGCGAACCTTTTGAGTAGTCCTGCTTCGGTAGACTTGGGTGGAGTATTCATAACACCGGTTGAAAAGGACTTCTTGAAAATCACGGCTGAAGATATAGCGCAGATTTTGAGTGAAGTATGTGTAGATGAACAAGCTTTCGAACAGATACGAAAGCGTATTCAAGAACAAATTTAAAAGTAGACACTACCATGAAAGAACCCAAAGTACATGTCGGAATCATGTTCGAACCAAAGATTGAATTCATTTTGTTGAATCCATATAGATTTGGTGATGCAGAAGTAACCGGCAAACAAGTTGTAACATATAGTGAAGGAAAAATTCTTTGGAACGGACAGTTGTATGATGAACTGATATTCGAACCTACAAACGAATCGACTGACGCATTCGAACTGCAAGATGTAACCATCGGTATCAATTTCCACTGGGAACGCAAGGAAAACCAACGTTTTGTAGGTGCTTTGAAAATCATTGTAGAAGATGGTAAACTTACCGGTATCAATGTAATCAATGTAGAAGATTACTTGACCAGTGTTATCTCATCAGAAATGAGTGCTACAGCTTCGTTGGAATTGCTCAAGGCTCATGCGGTTATTTCTCGCGGCTGGTTGTTGGCGCAGATTCAGAAGAACAAGGAAATCACCGAAACCAAGACTGAATATTCTGCTTTCACTCAGACTGAAGACGAAATGATCCGTTGGTACGACCGTGAAGACCATACTCGTTTCGATGTATGTGCGGACGACCATTGCCAACGCTATCAAGGTATTACTCGTGCTTCTACCGATATCGTTCGTCAAGCCATTGCTGCTACTCGCGGACAAGTGATGATGTACGATGGAAAGATTTGTGATACTCGTTTCTCGAAGTGTTGCGGTGGTGTATTCGAAGAATTCCAATATTGCTGGGAAGACATCAAGTATCCTTACTTGTCGAAACTTCGTGATCATAAGGCACACACAGATATTCCTGACTTGACCAAGGAAGCGGAAGCCGATATGTGGATTCGTTCTTATCCGGAATCGTATTGTCATACTACAGATAAGAAGATTCTTTCGCAGGTACTCAACAATTACGACCAGGAAACAACCGACTTCTATCGTTGGAAAGTGGAATATACACAAGACGAATTGGCTGCACTTATCTTGAAGCGTTCGGGTATTGATTATGGTCAGATTATTGACCTCGTTCCTGTTGCTCGTGGAACCAGTGGTCGTCTTTGGAAGTTGAAGATTGTAGGTACCAAGAAGACGCTTACTATTGGTAAGGAATTGGAAATCCGTCGTACACTTTCTACATCGCACTTGTATAGTTCTGCATTTGTGGTTGATAAGGAAGATGTATCTCCAGAAGGTATCCCGGGTAAATTTATCCTTACCGGTGCCGGTTGGGGTCATGGGGTAGGACTTTGCCAAATCGGTGCTGCCGTAATGGGTGAGCAAGGATTTGCTTATGATGCTATCTTGCAACATTACTTCATCGATGCGACCATTGAAAAACTATATGAATAACGATTGAATTAATAAAGTCAAAGATTATGATGAAAAATAAATCCCCATGGTTCTGGGTTCCGACCTTATATTTTGCCCAGGGTATTCCTTATTTTATTGTAAACAACATCTCGGTGATGATGTTTACCAAGATGGGGGTGCCTAATGGCGAAATGGCATTGTTTACCAGTTTGTTGTACCTCCCATGGTCGTTCAAGCCATTCTGGAGTCCGTTTGTCGATATCGTCAAGACTAAGCGTTGGTGGACCATCAGTATGCAGATATTGATGTCTATCGCATTTATCTTGCTGACGTTGACTATTCCTACTCCATCTGCTGAAATGATGGCAAGCCAAAGTACACCTATCAGTATGTTTACTGTTACTTTGTTGCTTTTCACCATTACGGCTTTTGCATCGGCTACCCATGATATTGCTGCCGATGGGTTCTATATGCTTGCTCTTCCACAGAACAAGCAGGCTGAATTTGTAGGTATCCGTAGTACATTCTACCGTTTGGCATCTATCTTCGGACAAGGTGTGTTGGTAGCTATTGCAGGTGCTATTGAATTGAGTTCACAAGACATTCCTTTGTCATGGAGAATCACGATGTTGGTAACAGCCGTTATTTTTAGTGCTGCTACATTGTACCATACTTTCTTTGTACCACGTCCGGATAGTGACCGTTCGGTATTGGGTGCTGAAAAGGCAAGTGCAAAGGCTATTTTCCGTGAATTCGGTCGTACATTTGCTACTTATTTCAAGAAGCCGGGTGTTATCTTGGCTATCTGCTTCATGTTGCTTTATCGTTTGCCGGAAGCATTCTTGTTGAAGCTTTGTATGCCGTTCTTGGTTGCTTCGAGAGAAATGGGTGGTTTGGCTCTTTCTACAGCCGAAGTAGGTATCGTGTATGGTACCATTGGTGTCATCTTCTTGACTATTGGTGGTATCTTGGGTGGTATCTTTGCTTCTCGTATGGGGTTGAAGAAATCTCTCTGGGTGATGGCTGCATGTATGACTTTGCCATGTCTCACCTTCGTTTACCTCGCTATCGATTTGCCAACCAACTTGATCGTTATTTCTACAGCTATCGCTATTGAACAGTTTGGTTACGGCTTCGGCTTTACTGCCTATATGCTTTACATGATGCACTTCTCGGAAGGCGAATTCAAGACTTCTCACTATGCTATCTGTACAGCGTTCATGGCATTGAGTATGTTGTTGCCGGGTATGGTGGCTGGTTATATCCAAGAAGCAATCGGTTACGTTAACTTCTTCTGGATGGTAATGGGCTGCTGTATTGCTACATTATTTGTCACCTATTTTGCTGACAAGAAGATTGACCCTAATTACGGAAAGAAATAAAAGATTATGAAGAAACTTTTCATAGTTAGCTTGCTCTGCATCCTTTGTGGTGCAGCGCAAGCACAAAACATAAAGATTAAGACAGGTATTGAAGTGTTGAAGGAACAAAACTTCAAATGCCTGGAAGGAAAGCGTGTGGGCTTGATTACCAACCCGACAGGGGTGGACAATCAGATGAAGTCTACTGTAGATATTCTTCATGAAGCTCCTAATGTGAATTTGGTGGCTCTTTATGGTCCGGAACATGGTGTTCGTGGCGATGTTCATGCTGGTGACCATGTAACAGACAATACCGATGCTTCTACTGGTTTGCCGGTTTATTCCTTGTACGGAAAAACAAGAAAGGCTACTCCGGAAATGTTGAAGGATGTGGATGTATTGGTATACGATATTCAAGACAACGGTTGCCGTTCGTTTACTTACATCAGTACCATGGGCTTGGCTATGGAAGCTGCTGCTGAAAATGGCAAGGAACTGATTGTTTTGGACCGCCCGAATCCATTGGGTGGTTTGAAGATTGAAGGTAACTTGGCCGAAGACGATTGCATCTCTTTTGTCAGCCAATTCAAGATTCCTTATATTTATGGTTTGACTTGTGGTGAGTTGGCTTTGATGCTCAATGCGGAAAAGATGTTGACAGATGGAAAGCAATGCAAACTTCAGGTAGTGAAAATGAAGGGTTGGAAACGTAAGATGGATTATGTTCAGACTGGTTTGCAATGGATTCCTTCTTCTCCACACGTACCTCACACTCATTCTTCTTTCTTCTATCCGGTTAGCGGTATCTTGGGAGAATTGGGTTACATGTCTATTGGTGTAGGTTATACCATTCCTTTCCAGATGTTTGCTGCTCCTTGGGTAGAGGCTGAAAAATTGGCCAAGAATTTGAATAGCTTGAATGTACCGGGTATCGTATTCCGACCGATGTACTTGAAGCCTTTCTATAGTGTAGGCAAGGGTGAATTGTTGCAGGGTGTCCAAGTACACATTATGGATGTACAGAAGGCTCCGTTGAGCGATATCCAATTCTTGGTTATGCAGGAAGTGGCTGCTCTTTATCCGGATAGAGCCGTATTCGACCACGCCGATGAAAAGCGCTTCAGAATGTTCGATTTGGTCTGTGGTTCCAAGTTCATTCGTGAGCAGTTCACTAAGACTAATCGTTGGGAAGACGTCCGCGACTATTGGTACAAGGACGTAGAAGATTTCCGTAAATTGTCGAAAAAATATTATTTGTATAAGTAATGAAAGAGAGTAACTATATGGTTTTCCTGAAAGATGCAAGTGAATTCATCCCGAAGGAAAGGATTTACACCGATGAACTCCGTCGGTTGGCATGGGGAACAGATGCTGGTTTTTATCGTCTGATTCCGCAGATTATCATTCGTTCCATGGACGAAGAGGAAGTTTCACGTTTGCTGGTATTGGCAGATCAATATGGCTTGCCTGTCACTTTCAGAGCGGCGGGAACGAGTTTGTCAGGACAAGCCATTAGTGACTCCATTCTGATTGTTGCTGGAAAGAATTGGGAAAAATACAGCATTTCGGATGACCATGAGCAGATCACTCTTCAGCCGGGTATTGTAGGACAACGCGTGAATGAATTGTTGGCTCCATTCGGTCGTAAGTTTGCTCCCGATCCGGCCAGCGTTAAGAGTGCCATGGTGGGTGGTATTGTGATGAACAATGCTTCTGGTATGAATTGTGGTACTCATGCCAATAGTGATAAAGTGATGTTGTCTGCACGTATTGTGTTGATGGACGGAACGGTTTTGGATACTGGTGACCCTGTCAGTCGAGCTGCTTTCGAAGCGTCTCATCCTGACTTCCTTCGTCGGATTGGTGAGTTGCGTGATGAAATCCGTGGCAATCAGGCATTGGCCGAACGTATCAGACACAAATATTCCATCAAGAATGTAACCGGATTAAACATCCTTCCTTTCATCAGTTTCAACGATCCGTTTGATATCATCGCTCATTTGATGGTCGGCTCTGAAGGTACTTTGGCGTTCTTGTCTCAAGTAACTATGAAGACAGAATACGACTATCCGCACAAGGCCAGTGCCATGCTTTATTTCAGAACCATCAAGGAGGCTTGCCGAGCAGTTGTGGCCATGAAGAAATTGGAAACCGCCGGTGGCGAATGGATTGTAAAGGGAGCCGAACTGTTGGATTACAAGAGCCTTTCGTCTGTAAACGACCCTGTTTTCTTGAAGTATAAAGAAGAGGTCGGTGCAGAGAAAGCATCCGGCTTGACAGCAGTATTGACCGAAACCAAGGCTTGCACGTTGGAAGAATTGCAACAGAATATCTCAATTATCGAGACTTGTTTGCAAGCATTCGAAAATCATGTACCAGCTTATTTTACCAATCGTCCGGAAGAATACTCCAAGTATTGGGCCATTCGTTCAGGTATTTTCCCATCAGTAGGGGGAACTCGTCAGCCAGCTACTACTTGTCTCATCGAAGACATTGCCTTCCATATCGAAGACTTGCCTGAAGCTACAGAAGAACTACAACAACTTATTGCCCGTCATGGGTACGATGATGCATGTATCTATGGACATGCTCTCGAAGGAAATTATCACTTCATCATCAATCAGTCGTTCAGTACAGATGCTGAAGTGAAACGATATGAAGATTTGATGGACGATGTCAAGAAGCTTGTGGTAGACAAGTACGATGGTTCGTTGAAAGCCGAACATGGTACAGGTCGAAACATGGCTCCTTTCGTTCGCGATGAATGGGGAGATGCTGCTTATGAAGCCATGAAATCCGTCAAGGAATTGTTCGACCCGAAGGGCTTGTTAAACCCTGGAGTCATTTTCAATGAAGACCCGAAGTGTCATGTCAAAAACTTCAAGCCGCTTCCTTTGATTCCTATCAAGAATGAACATCCGGCTGCAAAGG
The DNA here is from genome assembly GCA_017558175.1 of Bacteroidaceae bacterium. Taxonomy (GTDB): domain Bacteria; phylum Bacteroidota; class Bacteroidia; order Bacteroidales; family Bacteroidaceae; genus Phocaeicola. The sequence continues at coordinate 10,401 of JAFYWH010000082.1, read as the reverse complement.
TAAACCGATGCATCGAGTGTGGATTCTGCGAGGTGAATTGCCTCTCTTGCGGATTTACCTTGTCGTCTCGTCAGCGTATTGTATTGCAACGCGAGATCGCTCGTTTGCGCCAGACCGGTGCTGACCCGAAACGTTTGGCTCTGTTGGAAAAACAATTCCGCTATCCGGGTAATGAAACTTGTGCAGGAGATGGCCTCTGCTCCATGTCTTGTCCGATGGGTATCAATACAGGAGACCTCACTCACTTTATCCGCGAAGAAGCCTTGCCTCAAGGAAGCCTTGGATATAAGGCTGGCGACTTTGTGGCCAACCATTTTGCAGGTGTCAAGAGTGCATTGCGTCCTGTTTTGACTTTGGCTAACTTGGGTCATTCGGTATTGGGAACGAAGGCAATGAGTGGCATCACGAAAGGTATGCACAATGTGTTGGGTATTCCTTTGTGGACGCCAGCTATGCCAAAGGCTTATTCCATCAATCTGGCTAATTGGCAAAAAGCAAATACTCCATCCAATAAGGTGGTTTATTTCCCAAGTTGTATCAACCAGACAATGGGGCTTCCTAAAGAATCTCCAGTAAAGGAACCATTGGTAGACAAGATGATGTCCTTGCTCCAGAAAGCTGGATACGAGGTTATCTTCCCGAAGAATATGGACAAGCTTTGTTGTGGTACCATTTGGGAAAGCAAGGGTATGCAGGATATTGCCGATCGTAAGGTAGCCGAATTGGAAGCAGCTTTGTGGGAAGCCAGTGAACATGGCAAATATCCGGTACTTTGCGATCAGAGTCCTTGCTTGCACCGTATGCGTGAATGCATCAAGAAGATGAAGCTTTATGAACCGGCTGAATTCATTTATACTTACTTGCGTGATAAGTTAGTCTTTAAACAGACCAACCGACCAATAGCTGTTCATGTCACTTGTTCAACACGCAAGATGGCATTGGCCGATACTATTATTGCATTGGCTAAGCTCTGTTCTACGAATGTGCTTGTTCCTGAAGGTGTGGGTTGTTGCGGTTTTGCCGGTGACAAGGGATTCACTCATCCGGAATTGAATTCGTATGCTTTGCGTAAGCTTCGCCCTCAAATAGAGAAGGCTGGAGTAAAAGTGGGATACTCCAATAGCCGGACTTGTGAAATCGGCTTGACCACCAATGCTGGAATCCCTTATGTTTCCATTGCTTATTTAGTGGATGAATGTACAGAACCTAAAAAATAATAACGATTGAAAAACACAGTTATGAATACACCAAAAGTTAACAAACGAATTTTAGCACTCGATATTCTTCGAGGCTTTACCATCGCCGGAATGATTCTGGTGAATAACCCGGGTAGTTGGGGATACATCTATGCTCCGCTACGACATGCAGAATGGAATGGTCTTACTCCAACCGATTTGGTCTTCCCATTCTTCATGTTCATCATGGGTATTTCGACTTATATTTCTTTGAAGAAGTACAACTTCGAATTCAGCCAATCGGCTGCTCTGAAGATTGTGAAACGTACCATTGTCATCTTCTTGGTAGGTTTGGCCATCGGATGGTTCTCCCGTTTCTGCCGATATTGGGCATCTGCACCGGAAGACCTCAGTTTCTTTGAAAACTTATGGGCTTCAGTTTGGACATTCGATCGTATGCGAATCTTGGGTGTGATGCAACGATTGGCGCTTTGCTATGGTGCTACCTCTATTATAGCATTGACCATGAAGCACAAGCATATCCCTTACCTGATTGTCAGCTTGTTGGTTGGCTATTTCGTATTGTTGATGTGTGGAAACGGTTATGTCTATGGTGAAGAGAATGTTCTTTCTGTAGTTGACCGTGCTATCCTGACACCTGTACATATGTATAAGGACAATGGCATTGAACCGGAAGGTATTTTAAGTACCATCCCAGCCATTGCACATGTATTGTTGGGCTTCTATGTAGGCAAGTTATTGTTGGATGGTAACAAGGCACAAGACCGCATGAGTTTCTTGAATTCACAGATTACTACCCTTTTCATTGTGGGTACAATTCTGACTTTCGCAGGTTTCTTGTTGAGCTACGGTTGCCCTATCAACAAAAAGATTTGGTCGCCTACTTTCGTGTTGACAACTTGCGGTTTGGCATCCAGTTTCTTGGCGTTGCTTATTTGGATTATCGACATTAAGGGGAAGAAAAAATGGAGTTTATTCTTCGAGGCATTCGGGGTAAATCCGCTCTTCATGTATGTGTTGGGTAGCGTGCTTAGTATCTTGTTCGGATGCATCCGTTTCCCATGGGAAGATGGTATGATCAGTATTCATGTATTCTTATATAAGATTGTCATGGTTCCTTTGTTCGGCCAAACTGGTGGTTCATTGGCATTTGCCATCTTGTTTGTGACCATCAATTGGTGCATTGGTTACCAACTTTATAAGCGTAAAATTTACATTAAGATATAACTTTAAATCTCAAATATTATGATTCTAATAGCAGACAGTGGTTCTACAAAGACCGATTGGTGTGTTGTAGAAAAAGGAGAATTAGTTCAACAGATTTTCACGAAGGGTACCAATCCTTTCTTCCAATCGGAAGAAGAAATCAGCAATGAAATTGCAACCGCTTTGTTGCCGGAATTGAAGACCAATGAATTCGATGCTGTATATTTCTATGGTGCTGGTTGTGGTTTCCCAGATAAGATAGCTGTGGTACATCGTGCTTTGACCAAGCATCTGAAAGTATCAGGCGAAGTGGAAGTGGCTACAGATATGTTGGCTGCTGCACGTGGTTTGTGCGGTCGTGAAGCAGGTATTGCTTGTATCATGGGTACTGGTTCTAACTCATGTTATTACGATGGCGAAAGTATCGTTGCTAATGTTTCTCCGTTGGGATTCATCCTTGGTGACGAAGGTAGTGGTGCATGTTTGGGCAAATTGATGGTAGGCGATTTGTTGAAGAACCAGATGACTCCCGAATTGAAGGAAAAGTTCTTGGCTCAATTCAATTTGACTCCGGCTGATATCATCGACCGTGTATATCGCAAGCCATTCCCTAACCGTTTCTTGGCAAGCCTTTCTCCGTTCTTGGCACAGAACATCAACGAACCTTGCATCCATGAATTGGTATTGAATAGCTTCAAGGCATTCTTTAAGCGTAACATCATGCAATATGAAAACTATCAGAACTTGAAGGTTAACTTGATCGGTTCTGTAGCTTATTATTATAAGGAAGTGTTGGCCGAAGCAGCCGAAGCAATGGGCATTCAGTTGGGCACTATTATCCAAAGCCCGATGGAAGGATTAATTAAGTATCACGCATAAATTTATAAGACTATGGCATTTGTAAAAATATCAGAGCAATCATCGCTCTACAATGATTTGGAAAAGAAATCAGTTCGTGAAATTTTGGAAGACATCAATACGGAAGACCAGAAGGTAGCTTTGGCTGTTCAGAAGGCAATTCCTCAGATTGAAAAGTTGGTCACTCAGATTGTTCCTCGCATGAAGCAGGGCGGTCGTATCTTCTACATGGGTGCAGGTACCAGCGGTCGTCTCGGTGTGCTCGATGCATCTGAAATCCCTCCTACATTCGGTATGCCACCGACTCTCATTATCGGTTTGATCGCTGGTGGTGATACAGCTTTGCGTAATCCGGTAGAAAATGCAGAAGACGATGTAAACCGTGGATGGGAAGAATTGTTGGAACGTAACATTACAGACAAGGATACAGTAATCGGTATCGCTGCTTCGGGCACTACTCCTTATGTGATCGGTGCTATGCACGAAGCTCGCGAACATGGAATCTTGACTGGCTGTATCACAAGTAACCCGGATTCTCCGATGGCAGCTGAGGCTGATGTAGCTATCGAAATGGTAGTAGGTCCGGAATATGTAACCGGTAGTTCACGCATGAAGTCTGGTACAGGTCAGAAGATGATTTTGAACATGATTACTACTTCTGTCATGATTCAGTTGGGTCGTGTAAAGGGTAACAAGATGGTAAACATGCAGCTTAGTAACAAGAAGTTGGTAGATCGTGGTACCCGTATGATTGTTGAAGAATTGGGTTTGGATTACGGTAAGGCACAGGCATTGTTGCTGATGCATGGTTCTGTAAAGAAAGCGGTAGATGCTTACAGAGGCACTACAGAAGAGTAATAGTTAAACTGTTACCATCGATTGTCATTCAGAGCGAAGCGAAGAATCTCGATGACATCCATGTTTGATGTTATCGAGATCTTTCCTCCTTTCAGTTGTCTGGATGACAATTTATGGTAATAGGGAGTAATATTAATAAACAGACAGATCATGAAAACACTTTTATCTATATTTGTAGCATTGTTCTGCATGCATTCAGTGGTTGCCCAACCTTTACAACGGGTAGCTCCAGAACAAGTGGGAATGGATTCCCGCCGGTTGATGTATGCAGATGAAGTCATTGAAGAAGCTATTGCCAACAAGGATATTCCGGGTGCAGTTCTTGCAATTGTTCGCGATGGCAAGATGGCATACTTGAAGGCTTATGGCAACAAGCGTGTCTATCCTACTGTAGAACCGATGACTACGGAGACAGTCTTCGATATGGCATCGTGTAGCAAGACCATGTCTACTGCCGTTTGTACTATGATTTTGGTGGAACGTGGTAAGATTCGTTTGAGTGATGCGGTTAGTGTCTATGTTCCGGGATTCCAAAATTGGGTAAGTGAAGATGGAAAGGAAAAGAAAACGATTCGTGTCTCCGATTTGTTAACACATACTTCTGGTCTTCCTTCGTATGGTCCTACCGCACAGTTGGAAGAGCAATATGGCTCTCCAAGTCCGGAAGGCTTGATGGAATATATCAAGACATGTAAGCGTCGCTTCAAGCCACAGACTGATTATAGTTACAGTTGTTTGAACTTCATTACCTTGCAGAACATCATTGAAAAGGTGAGTGGACAGACTCTTCGCGAATTCGCTCGTGAAAATTTGTTCGATGTGTTGGGCATGGATTATACCGATTATTTGCCGACCGTACGTGATAAGAAGGGTAACTGGATCAATACAGTAGATGCAAATTGGGCTAAATTGGTAGAAGGAGATTGGCATGATATTATCGCACCAACTGAAAAACAGGAAAATGGACAAGTACTTTGTGGACAGGTTCACGATCCGTTGGCGCGTGTCATGAATGGTGGTATCAGTGGTAATGCCGGTATATTCTCCCGTGCAGAAGATATCGCTATTCTTTGTGCTGCATTGCAGAATGGTGGCGAATGGAATGGTCGTCGTATCTTGAGTCCGCAAACAGTAAAGGCTATGCGTACGGTTCCTCGTGGCGATGTAGCTCAGTTCGGTCGTACTTTAGGTTGGGATAACTCAAGTGGTTACGCTTCTAATCAAGGCGATTTGTTCGGTTGGAATACATACGGACATACCGGTTATACCGGAACTTCCATCATCATGGATCCGGATAACAACACTTCGGTTATTTTGTTGATCAATTCTGTACATCCGGAAGATGGTCACAGTGTGGTTCGTTTGCGTTCATTGGTAGCCAATGCAGTAGCTGGTTCCATCTGTCCGGCTCCGCGTACTTATTTTGCTCACTACTACAAGCGTTTCCTCCAATTCATGGATGAACCAGCTATTACAAGCAAGGACATCGTGATGTTGGGCAATAGCTTGACCGAAGGTGGTGGCGACTGGGGCAAGCGTTTGGGTAAGGACAATGTTGTCAATCGTGGTATCTCGGGCGATGAAGTGATGGGTGTTTACGACCGTCTTCACCAGATTCTTCCAGGCAAGCCAGCCAAGTTGTTTTTGTTGATTGGTGTGAACGATGTGTCGCACGACTTGTCTACAGATAGCATTGTTTATCGCATCGACCAGACATTGACTCGCATCCAGAAAGAATCTCCGAATACTAAGGTCTATTTGCAAAGCTTGCTTCCTATCGATGAAAGCTTCAACCGATACAAGCGATTGACCAACAAGACTTATCAGATTCCTGAAATCAATGCCCGTTTGGAAGCCTTGGCAAAGGAAAAGAAGATTACTTTCATCAATCTTTATCCGTTGTTTACTGAAAAGGGAACCAACGTTTTGAGAAAGGAATTGACCAATGATGGTCTGCATTTGAATGATAAGGGTTATCAAATTTGGGTAGATGCCATTAAGAAAAAAATGTAACGTATGAATTGTAGAAATATTAGAATAATAACAGCCTTTGCTGCATGTTTCTTCGTTGGAACAAGCTTGTATGGTCAATATTGGAAAAATACAGCGGTTTCTCACTTGAAGAAAGGCGAGTTTGCGAAGGTAGAAAGTCTGATCGGCAAGTTGAGTGAGAAGGAAAAGACTCAGCATGCATTGCTGATTGACTCATTGCAAGCCATGATGTCGCGTATTCGTGATGACTTCAGACTTTCCAGAGAAGAAGGAGTGAAGTTGCTTCTTGAAAAGGTGCCTCAAGCTACCGATAAGCAGATAGAAGAATGGAAGCAAAAGAAATACTTGGAAACAAGAGTGATTGATGGTGAAGAACGTTGGTTCAGAAAGACCATCAACAATTTTACTTTGTTGAACAAGGAAATGTTTGGTGCAGAAATTGCTCAAACCAAGAAGAAGGACTATGCACAGACCAGCCAACAATGTGAAACCATTTTAGCTCAGGAACTTGAAGCTAATAATACCTGCGATTGGAAGAAGGTAGATGCTACTTTCTACATCGAAGTGCCTGCCGATGTTGTTCCGGCTGGTGAGGTTATCAAAGCATGGTTGCCTTATCCTTTCGACAATGGTAGACAACGCAATTTCCAGTTGGTTTCTTCGTCATCTGCTGCTACTCATTCGGAAAACAGTATGCACCATACTATTTATATGGAGCAGAAGGCTGAGAAGAACAAGCCTACTCGTTTTGAAATGAAGTTCAGCTACGAAGTGGGTGCACAGGTATTCCATCGTGAAGACATCTTGAAGAATTTGAAACCTTATAATAAGGATAGCGAATTGTATCGTAAGTACACTTCACAGGAACTTCCTCACATGCTTGTCAACGATAAGATGAAGAAGTTGGCTCAAAGCATCATCGGTGCAGAAACCAATCCGGTTTTGCAGGCATCCATGATTTACGATTGGATCAGTGCCAATTATCCTTGGGCGGGTGCTATCGATTATAGTACCATCTCTTGCATGCCTCAATATGTGCTTGACATCAAGCATGGCGATTGCGGACAAGTGACTTTGCTCAACATCTCTTTGTTGAGAAGTATTGGCATTCCGGCTCGTTGGGAAAGCGGTTGGGTATTCGATGCCAAGGGTTGGACTGGATATCACGATTGGGGTGAAATCTATTTCGAAGGAACTGGTTGGGTTCCGGTAGATGTATCAGCCGGTCGCGATACTTATGGCGAACCATATTGTGATTTCTTTAAGACAAGTACCGATAGCTATCGTTTGGCTACCAACGAAGGCATTGGTGGAGAACTTTCACCGAAGAAGAAGTACATTCGTCGTGAAACCGTAGATTTCCAGGCAGGCGAAGTGGAATGGGAAGGCGGTAACTTGACCAAATGGAAATCGAATTTGAAGATTGACAAGATTATTACCGAAGCAGAAGAAATGAAGGCGTTGTTGGCTTCTATCAAGAAGACATACGCTCCGGATTCTCGTGTGGCCATCTATGATTTGGCAGCTCAGAAAGCTGGTAAACAATGGATTGTGAAAGGCAAGGTAGACAATGCTGAGTTGAAGGAAAACGTTCTTCAAGAACTCAAGAAGGCTAATGTAGCTTATGTAGATAGCATTGCGGTGTTGGAATTCACCAAGGAAAAGCCTTGGGGATTGGTGAAGCTTTCTATCGCTTCTCTCCGTACCGGTGGTAAGCATGCTGCCGAAATGGCTACTCAAGCTATCATGGGTACTCCGGTCAAGATTTTGGAACACGATGGCGATTGGGCAAGAGTACAGACTCCGGACCAATACATCTCTTATGTTCCGAAGAACTCGTTGTGTCAGATTACTCAAGCACAACTCGATGCATGGCGTCAGAGCACCCGATACATTGTGAACGTTTACCAAACCCAATTGGTGGATGCTCCGAAGAAGGGTATGACCGTGAGCGACTTGGTGATGGGTAACATCTTGGAATACAAGGGAAAGAACGGTAAGTACATCAAGCTTGCAACTCCAGACGGACGCGAAGGTTATGTACACCAGTCGGAAGTAACAGAACTGACTACTTGGGCCAACCAGACTTTCGATGCTGAACTCATCAAGAAGGTAGCTTTCCGCATGATGGGCTCTGGCTATTTGTGGGGTGGAACATCGACTAAGCTCACCGACTGCTCGGGCTTGGTGAAGGTGTCTTACTTCGCCAATGGTATCATCCTTCAGCGTGATGCTTCTCAGCAGGCTCTGACCGGAAAGATCATCAAGGCCGAAGACTGGAAAGAAGCCGAACTGGGTGACTTGTTGTTCTGGGGAACCAAGAGCGGACGTGTAACTCACGTAGGTATCTACTTGCAGGATGGTGAGTATATCCACTGCTCGGGCCAGGTGAAGTTGAATAGTCTCGATCCGGAATCTCCGAAGTGGCTTTCTACTCCTTTCCTTTCTATCAGTCGCATCAATGGCATGATTGGTACAAAGGGTATTATCATGGCAAAGGATCATCCTTGGTACTTTTAATAATCATTAATCACACATACTATGAATAGAAGAAACTTTCTAAAAACCTCGGGAGCCGGCTTGTTGGCAACATCATCCTTGATGTCCATCCCTATGTTGGGATGTGGCGAAGCTCCTGCTATCAATAAGACTACCGCAAAGAGCGGACATTTGAAGTTAAGATTCAAACCATACGAACTCAAGTTGAAGCACTCTTTCAACTTGGCGAAGTCGAGCCGTACCACTACACCAGACGTTCAGGTGGAATTGGAATACGATGGAATCATCGGTTATGGTGAAGCATCTATGCCTCCATACTTGGGCGAAAGCGTGGAAAGTGTAACCAAGTTCCTCTCTTCTTTGGACTTGGAGCAATTCACCGACCCGTTCCGCATGGAAGACATCTTAAGCTATGTAGACTCGGTTGCACCGGCCAATCGTGCAGCTAAAGCTTCTATCGACATTGCTTTGCACGACTTGTTGGGTAAGATCATGGGCCAACCATGGTATAAGATTTGGGGCTTGAATTTGGATAACATTCACCCAACATCATATACCATCAGCAATGGTACTCCAGAAGAGGTTCAGGAAAAGATCAAGGAATCGGAACGTTTCCGCGTGTTGAAGGTGAAGATGGGTGTGCCGGGCGACAAGGAATTGGTAGAGACCATCCGCAAGGCAACCGACCGTCCGCTTTGTGTCGATGCTAACCAAGGTTGGAAGAGCAAGGAAGAAGCTTTGGAAATGTGTCATTGGTTGAAGGAACGTGGTTGTATCTTTGTAGAGCAACCGCTCGACAAGGAATGGATTGACGAAACTGCATGGTTGAAGGAACGTAGTCCGCTTCCACTCATTGCCGATGAGGCCTTCCAACGCCTTCCGGATATCTTGCGCTTCAAGGATGTGTACGATGGCATCAACATCAAGCTCATGAAGAGTACCGGTTTGCACGAAGCCTATAAGATGGTAGTTTTGGCCCGCTCTTTGGGTATGAAGATCATGTTGGGTTGTATGACCGAAACTTCTTGTGGTATCGCAGCAGCTGCCCAATTGTCTCCGATGGTAGACTGGACCGACCTCGATGGCAATGTTTTGATTGCAAACGATCGCTTCGAAGGCTTGTCGTTGGTAGACGGTAAGGTCATCCCATCCGACAAACCAGGTTTGGGTGTATCTCTCATCAAGGGGATGGAATAATCAGTTTGCACTCCAAGATAGAGTGCAAATATGAATAATAAAAACGTCAAGGCATTTTGTATAAAACGCCTTGACGTTTTGCTTTAAACGCCCAAGCGTTTTTGTTTTGATGCCGAAAAGTCTTTTTTGATTGGAAAACGATATGCTTGAGGTACGCTGAATGGCCTCCAACGCGCACGAGTATAATAATTAAGGTAGAAGCGGTTCTTACTATGAATATGGTGCCCAAATTTTATGCTCTACAGCATATTTGATAATCAGCCACTTAAGAACAAAACGACCAAAAAGTGCTAAAAATATGGCATAAACATTTGGAGTATATGTTATAAAGCAGTAATTTTGCACCCGCTTTCGAGAGAGAAACGCGGTGATCATGAAATACTGAAACAAAGGACAGGATTTGACCTTTACCGATTTGAAAAAAACTTTTTTCAAAAAAAACTTCAAAAAGTTTTGGTAGTTCAAAAATAACCCTTATCTTTGCATCCGCTTTCGAAACGGAAGTATTTAAAGAAGAGTTCTTTGAAAGATTTAGATATGAACAAGCAAGTAGTACAATTCTAACGTAAGTTAGAAAACAGAAACCGTCAATAAA
>JAFYWH010000007.1 GCA_017558175.1 Bacteroidaceae bacterium | reverse complement strand
GTTTAAAGTAAAACGCCTAAGCGTTTTACTTTAAACGTCAGGGCGTTTTTTTAGAGGCCCGAAATCCTTTGTAATACTATGGTGATTCGTGTGGCAGGAAGGTGGCACGAAAAACGGGTTGCTGTCACCCTAACTTGTTAACTATCAGCAAGTGTTGCACGAGTGACAGGGAAATGGAGGGAAAAGAAAAATTCCCGATGAAATGGCTGTATTTGTCCATTTCATCGGGAATTCCGTTTATTGTGTTCTGTACTTCTTATGGATGTACCAAAGTACCGATGTTTTCACCGCTCATCACCTTCTTCAAGTTACCTACAGTATCCATATCGAATACAATGATAGGGAGCTTGTTTTCCTTGCACATACAAGTAGCAGTCAAGTCCATCACCTTCAAGCCACGGCTGAGAACTTCGTCGTAAGTGATATCGTCGAACTTGGTAGCAGTCGGGTCCTTTTCAGGGTCTGCAGTATAGATGCCATCTACACGAGTACCCTTCAACATAACGTCTGCTTCGATTTCGATACCACGGAGAGAAGAACCAGTATCGGTTGTAAAGAATGGGTTACCAGTACCTGCTGACATGATGACCACTTCGCCATTTTCCATTGCTTCGATAGCTTTCCACTTGCTGTAGAATTCGCCGATAGGTTCCATGCGAACAGCAGTCAATACGCGAGTCTTTACGCCGGCTGCACCCAAAGCACTGCTCAAGCCAAGGCTGTTGATAACTGTTGCCAACATACCCATTTGGTCGCCCTTTACACGGTCGAAACCCTTTGATGCACCACTCAAGCCACGGAAGATGTTACCGCCACCGATTACGATACCGATTTGTACACCCATTTCGTGGATTTCCTTAATCTGTTGTGCATACTCGCCCAGACGCTTTTCGTCGATGCCGTATTGTTTTTCACCCATGAGGCTTTCGCCACTCAGTTTCAGAAGAATTCTTTTAAATCTTGCCATAGTATTTCTTGATTAATTTGTTTAATGCAAAGATAAATAAATTAGGCACGGATTACACGGATTACACGGATTTATTTTGTGAATGTATGATTTTTCTTCCTAAATAGCCTTGCATCACTCCTCGAAGTGCCAGATAGGTAATGAAAGCCAGCCAAAGGGCATGGTTGCCAATTGCTTCCCTGCATCCGTAGTAGATGCCGAAAAAGGCTACCGATGCTATTACCATGGCTCGCAGCATGAGATTGGTAGCCGTAGCTCCTATGAAGATACCATCGTAAAGGAAAGCTGCAAAACCCGCAAAAGGGATGGCGAGCACCCAATAGAAGTAGGCAGATGAGGCTGAAATAACGCTCTTCTGGTCGGTAAGCAGACCGAGGAAAGCTTCGCCTCCAATGCCGTAAACGATAGTAAAAGCAAACGATAGTCCGATGCCCCACACGAAGAGTTGGCGAATCATCTGTTGCAAGGCTGGTCGGTCGTTGGCTCCGATGTGCTTACCCGCCAAGGCTTCTCCGGCATAGGCGAATCCGTCCATAATGTAGGAGAAGAAAGTAAAGAAATGCATCAGTAGGGTATTGACCGCCAACACCACTTCTCCTTGTGAAGCTCCCGCCTTGGTGAAGAACATGGTGACACTCACCAAGCAGAGGGTACGCAAAAAGATATCCCGGTTTACTTGGAAGAAGCGACGGATAGCACCTTTGGCTATCAACGTATGGAGCTGGACGTATGGAAGCAAGCGCTTGAAATGGCTGGTCCATAGACCGATGGCCATCAAGAGCCCGCTATATTGGGCCACAAGCGTACCGATGGCTACACCTTCTATCTTCATGTGGAAGGCATATACCAAAACAAGGCTCACCAGAATGTTCACAATGTTCTGCGTGATGGCAATGTACATGGGGTATCGCGAGTTTTGCATGCCGATGCACCATCCGCTGATGCTATAAAGTCCGAGTACGGCCGGTGCTCCCCAAATGCAAATGCGGAAGTAGAGAGAAGCTAACCTTTCTACTTCGGGAGTTGCTTTAATAAAGGTAAAGGCTATCCGCTCAATAGGATATTGTAGAACAATCAAAGCAAGGGCTATCAGCATCCCTACACCTATGGAACGTGCCAGGATGCGCATGGATTCGGCTTCGTCTTTCTGTCCGTAGGCTTGCGACGTCATGCCACTGGTGCCCATTCGTAGGAATCCGAATATCCAGTAAATGATATTGAATAGCATGCCTCCCACGGCGATAGCACCGATGTAGGAGGTTGCCCCTAAGTGTCCCACAATGGCTGCATCAATCAGCCCCAATAAAGGGACGGTGATGTTCGACACGATGGACGGAACGGCTATCTGGAGAATTTCTCGGTTGTTCGTATTCATGGCAAGACAAAGGTTACTTCCTTGAATGCATAGCGGCGTAAGGTGTTCTGTTCATCTTTCAATACGATATGTCCGTCGGTTTCCACATCGTGGAGTTCGGCCATGAACTCACCTTGTGCATCGCGGTAAAGGTACTGACCGTTTTTTCTGTAAAGGTGTTGTCGGTACAGGGTTTGCAAGGTGCTGATGGCTTTCTGAGGGTCACTCTCTAACATGAAATATCCGCCAAGAAGCCCCTTGAAGATGCGGTTGAGTACTTCTTCCCGTTCGATGGTTGTGCCTACTATCTGCTTCAGGGAAACAGGGTTAGGAGCGTCCGACAAGAACTCTTCCTGATTGATATTCAACCCGATGCCGACAACGGATTGGGTGATATATTTCCCCTCCATTTCGTTTTCTATCAAGATGCCACCTATCTTCTTGTCATTCCAATAAATGTCGTTCGGCCATTTGATGGAAAATCCGTCGGTGTAGAATCGTAATGCATCGAACACCGAAAAAGCGGTAAGGATAGACAAAAAGAAATGATCCTTTATCTCTAAGTTGGTAGGATAAAGTACCATGCTGAAGGTGAGGTTCTTCCCGGTTTCCGATTCCCAAGAGTTGCCTCGTTGGCCCTTGCCGGCCGTTTGGCTTTCGGCCAAGACGGTATGAAATTCGCGGGCCTTGCCTTCTTGGCAAAGCTTCTTCAAGTAATCGTTGGTCGAAGGGACTTCCTTCAACTTTTCAATGTAGGTGGTTATTTGTTTCGGATAGTTCATGAATCTGCTAGTTTAAGTTACCAAATAGGTGGATAAAAAGCATTTGGGATGTGCTCTATTTCACCAAGCTGTGGGTCCCCGGTCAGCGAAATGATATCAAATCGGACAGGAAGGTCGATGGCGAACTTGCGTAGATAGGCATCGGTGGATGAAACAATTCTCCGGATTTTGGTTTCGGAGATGGCTTCTTCCGGGTCCCCATACAACTTGTTGCGACGGGTCTTGACTTCCACAATCACCAGTTCGCCTTGGTGTACGGCCACGATGTCCAGTTCCTTTCGTCCGCAACGCCAGTTCCGGTGTCGGATCTGGTATCCCCGATTCATTAGGAATTGTACCGCTGCTTCTTCGCCTTCTTTCCCCAGCTCGTTATGTATCGCCATAATTTTCAATCTTTTTCGCAAAAATAAGCATTTTCTGTTTTGAATTTATGGAAGTAAGCTTAAATTTGCATCTGTTATGGCGAATACCGTGAAAAAAAGAGTAAAAGTTCCCTCGTCTGTTCCTAAACGCAGACAGCGTATGGTTTGTTTGATGAGTGAGGAAGAAGTCCGTATTGTGGATGCTTATCTCAAGAAGTACAAGATAAGCAACAAGGCAAGGTGGCTTCGTGAAACGGTATTGGCCTTTATTCACGAGAAGATGGAGGAGGATTATCCTACATTGTTTAAGGAACATGATATGCGGAGATAACGATGGCAGACGATAACTTTTATATGAAGCAAGCCTTGCACGAAGCTCAACGGGCTTTCGAGAGGGGAGAAGTGCCGGTAGGTGCGGTGGTGGTATGTCGTGACCGTATCATCGCCCGTTCGCATAACCTGACAGAAACCTTAAACGATGTTACTGCACATGCTGAGATGCAGGCTATAACGGCAGCTGCCAACTACTTGGGAGGCAAGTATCTGGCGGATTGTACCCTTTATGTTACCGTGGAGCCTTGTGTGATGTGTGCCGGAGCCATTGCTTGGTCGCAGATGGGGCGTTTGGTCTTTGGTGCAGCTGATGAAAAGCGAGGCTATCAGCGATATGCGCCGAATACCTTGCATCCGAAAACTGCGATATTGCAAGGCGTATTGGCCGATGAATGTGCTTCGTTGATGAAAGATTTCTTCAAGAAAAGACGATAAGGAATTACTTCACTTCTTCGAATTCTACATATTCCCCTTCGTCGTCGCCAAAAATCTTTTTCTTTCCTTGAGCGGAAGGGGTAGATGTATCCTGACTATATGTCTGGTCACTCTTTGTTTCTGATGAAGAATTTGTCTGTTCGCCATAGAAGTGCTTAGGTGCACGCTTGCCAAATCCGAAGATAGAGCGCACAATATTCCCTAAGAAAGCAAGGGCGATGAAGACAATAAATATAATAAGGATAACGAAGAATCCTAAAAATCCTAATATTCCGAACATAATACGTTTCTTTTTTCGATACTATCAGCAAAAATCGTGCCAGAGCCGTTTTTATGCCTTCTTTCTTGTCAGAACTGACAAAATGATATACCAAAGTATGATGGCTGCAAAACCACTAATGCGGAAAACGATGAGTAGTGGAATACAAACCAAGAGGAATATGTAGCTTACTTTATTGTCTTTCCATGAAAGATTCTTGAACTTCAATGAGAACATCGGGAGTTCAGCAATCAGGAGATAAGACATCAACAATGCCAATGCAAACAAGTAGAGGGCATTGAATGAGTCTGAAGTAAGGAAAGAGTGTCCTCCTACTACCAAAGAACCCCAGAATAAGGCGTTGGCAGGTGTTGGCAATCCGATGAATGAACTGCTTTGGCGAGGGTCGATGTTGAATTTACCCAAACGGAGTGCCGAGAAGGCAGCAATAATAAATGCTGTGTATGGGAAATAATCGGCTACAGGTTGGAGAAACTCCGGGTATTGTACTTCTTTAAATAAAGAAAAGACAATGGCCGATGGGGCAAAACCGAAAGTAATATCGTCGGCCAATGAATCCAATTCCTTACCCAATGGTCCAGATACGCCCAAGAGGCGGGCTGTCATGCCATCGAAGAAATCGAATACGGCACCTAATATAATAAAGAGGATAGCACTTTCGTAGTTAGCCTGAAAAGCCATAACCGATGCTGCACAACCGGAAAGGAGGTTGCAGCAAGTAATGGTATTAGGGATATGGCGAGTGATGCAATTTGCCATAATGATAGTTTTTCTTTATTGAAGTTTGGCAATGATGGTTTCGTTACCGGTAGTCTTTTGTCCCAACTTGACGCAAGGAACAGTACCGATTGGCATATAAACATCCACACGTGAACCGAACTTGATGAAGCCCATGTGTTCGTCGATGTAGCATTCTTCGCCTTCTTGAGCGTATGTAACGATACGACGTGCTACGGCACCGGCAATCTGACGAGCCATCACGGTATGACCTTCCGGTGTTTCAATCACTACAGTAGAACGTTCGTTTTCTGTGCTGGCTTTCGGAAGCCATGCCTTCATGAACTTACCGTTCTGGTGGCTTACATGTTTTACTACACCGTCTACCGGATACCAGTTGGCATGAACATTGGTTACTGACATGAAGATAGAAATCATCAGCTTGCGTTCGTGGAAATATTCCTGTTCGTCTACTTCCTGAACAACAACAATCTTACCATCGGCCGGTGCAACCACAATCTTTTCCGAATCTTGTTCGAAACGGCGGATAGGGCAACGGAAGAAGTTGACCATCAATAAATAAAGGATGATGCTGATAGCAGCAAGGACATAGAAGAACAAGTTCAAATGGCATGCCCAATAGACCAATCCATTGAGTGCAAGAAGCGCAATGGCACTAACGATCAAGATTCCTGTTCCTTCTCTATGTAATCTTATTTTTCTTAATTTCTTTAATTTCTGTAGTCGGCTCATAATACTAGTCAGTCATATTATCGGGCAAAGATAACTTTAATTGTAAACAAATCCAAATAAAAGGGCTTGTTTGTGCAGCCGGACAGATAAAAAAATATATTCTGCGGTACTTTTTTGCTTGTTTAGAGAAAGGGAAGTATCTTTATCGGGATTTTTCACTAAACAGATTTTTATGCAGGATTTTGTCCACTTACATGTACATACCCAGTATTCCATTCTGGATGGTCAGGCTTCTATCCCCCGATTGGTGGATAAGGCGATGGCCGATGGAATGAAAGGGATTGCTGTGACCGATCATGGTGATATGTTCGGTATTAAGGAGTTTTTTAACTATGTAAATAAGAAAAACGGCAAGACGAATGGCGAGATTAAAGACTTGAAGAAAAAGATAGCCGGACTTGAAAAAGGGAAGATAGAATCTGAAAATCCGGAAGCTGAACTGGCTGCTTGTAAGGAGCAATTGGAGGCTGCTCAGAAGAAACTTTTCAAGCCTATCTTTGGGTGTGAAATGTATGTGGCCAGACGCCGTATGTTTAATAAGGAAGGCAAGCCCGATCAGGGTGGGTATCACTTGGTAGTACTTGCCAAGAACAAGAAAGGATACCATAATCTGATTAAGCTGGTTTCCAAGGCTTGGACAGAGGGGTTCTATATGCGTCCTCGTACTGATAGGGTAGAATTGGAGAAATATCATGAAGGATTGATTGTGTGTTCGGCTTGTGTTGCTGGCGAGATACCCAGAAAGATTCTTCAAGGAAAGATAGAGGAGGCCGAAGAATCCATTCAATGGCATAAGCGTGTTTTTGGAAGCGATTTCTATTTGGAGTTGCAACGCCATAAGGCTACCGTAGCACGTGCCAATCATGAGGCATACGATATGCAGCAGATAGCCAATGCAAAACTGATTGAACTATCGAAGAAATATGACGTAAAGTTGGTGTGTACCAACGACGTACACTTTGTGGATGAGGAAAATGCCGAAGCACACGACCGCTTGATTTGCTTGAGTACAGGTAAGGACTTGGATGACCCGAACCGAATGTTGTACTCCAAGCAGGAGTGGATGAAGACTAAGGCAGAAATGAACGAACTCTTTGCCGATGTGCCGGAAGCTTTGGCGAATACGGCCGACATCTGCGACCAAGTGGAATTTTATAGTATTGACAATCCGCCCATCATGCCTAACTTCGAAATTCCTGAAGATTTCGGAACGGAAGAAGGTTATCGTGCCAAATATTCGGAGAAGGACTTGTTCGATGAATTTACACAAGACGAGAACGGTAATGTGGTAATGAGCGAAGAAGCGGCTCTTTCCAAGATAGATAAGCTGGGAGGATACGATAAGCTTTATCGTATCAAGTTGGAAGCCGACTATCTGAAGAAATTGGCTTTGGAAGGGGCGCGGAAGCGATATGGCGATGTGCTGGATGAAGAAACCAGCGAACGTATCAAGTTCGAGCTTCACATCATGAAGACCATGGGTTTCCCTGGTTACTTCTTGATTGTGCAAGACTTTATTCGGGCTGCTCGTGAAGATTTGGATGTATCCGTAGGTCCTGGTCGTGGTTCGGCTGCAGGTTCAGCTGTAGCTTATTGCTTGGGAATCACGCAGATTGACCCGATTAAGTACGACTTGCTTTTTGAGCGTTTCTTGAATCCGGACCGTATCTCATTGCCTGATATTGATGTGGACTTCGACGATGATGGTCGTGGTCGTGTCTTGAATTGGGTGACTGAAAAGTACGGACAAGAGAAGGTGGCGCACATCATTACTTATGGTACAATGGCTACTAAGCTGGCTATCAAGGACGTGGCTCGTGTGCAGAAGTTGCCTTTGTCGGAATCCGATCGTTTGTGTAAGGCTATTCCAGATCGTTTGCCGAGTGGTAAGAAGATGAACTTGACAAATGCCATCGAAGATGTGCCTGAATTGCAGGAGGCTGAGTCGTCTCCTAATCCAATCTTGCGTGACACCATTCGTTATGCCAAGATGTTGGAAGGAAATGTCCGCAATACAGGTGTTCATGCTTGTGGTACCATCATTTGTCGCGATGATATTACGGATTGGGTACCGGTAAGTACGGCAGACGATAAGGAAACCGGCGAAAAGATGCTGGTTACCCAATACGAAGGTTCGGTGATTGAAGATACCGGCTTGATCAAGATGGACTTCTTGGGTTTGAAGACACTTTCCATCATCAAGGAAGCGGTGGAAAACATCAAGCATAGTAAGGGAATTGTTTTGAATATTGATGAGGTGGATATTGAGGATATACCTACCTATGAATTATATAGTGAAGGGCGAACCATCGGTACGTTCCAGTTTGAATCGGCTGGTATGCAAAAGTATCTACGTGAATTGCAGCCTACCACTTTTGAGGACTTGATTGCGATGAATGCGCTTTATCGTCCAGGTCCGATGGATTATATTCCTGACTTTATCGACCGTAAGCATGGTCGTAAGCCGATTGAGTATGATATTCCTATCATGGAAAAATACTTGAAGGATACGTATGGTATTACGGTGTATCAGGAGCAGGTGATGTTACTTTCCCGTTTGTTGGCTGACTTTACCCGAGGCGAATCGGATGGTTTGCGTAAGGCCATGGGTAAGAAGCTTAGAGACAAGCTGGATCAGATGCGTCCGAAATTTATTTCTGGTGGTCAGAAGAACGGTCACGATCCGAAGGTGCTCGAAAAGATTTGGGCCGACTGGGAAAAGTTTGCTTCGTATGCGTTCAACAAGTCGCATGCTACTTGCTATTCATGGGTGGCCTATCAGACGGCTTTCTTGAAAGCCAACTATCCGGCCGAATATATGGCAGCTACCATGAGCCGAAATATTTCGAACATCACGGAAATCACCAAGTTGATGGACGAAAGTAAAGCAACGGGTATCAATACCTTAGGCCCGGATGTAAACGAAAGTTTGCTCAAGTTCTCTGTAAACCGAAAAGGGGATATCCGTTTTGGTTTGGGAGCCATTAAGGGAGTAGGCGAAAGTGCGGTGCAAAGTATCTTGAGTGAACGTGCTGCTCATGGTGAATATAAGAACATCTTTGACTTTGTGCAACGTGTCAATTTGTCATCCTGTAACCGTAAGAACATCGAAAACTTGGCGTTGGCTGGAGCTTTCGATAGCTTCTCGGGCATCAAACGAGAAGATTTCTTCATGCCGAATGCGAAAGGTGAAACATTTACGGAAGTATTGGTGCGCTATGGCAATAAATATCAGTTGGATAAGGCTGCTGTGGTCAATTCGTTGTTTGGCGGAGAGAATATGGTGGAGGTGGCAACTCCTGAAATCATACCAGCACCGGAGTGGAGTGACTTGGACCGTTTGAACAAGGAACGTGAATTGGTCGGTATTTATCTGTCGGCTCACCCATTGGATGAATATCAGATTATTCTTGAGAATGTGTGCAACGTGCGTATGTTGGAATTGGCCGACTTGACTCCTTTACAGAATCGGGATTTGGTGATGGGAGGTATTGTTACCAGCGTTCGTGAAAGTTATACCAAAACCGGTAAACCATATGGCGTTGCCAAGTTGGAAGACTATTCCGGATCGGCAGAATTTGCCTTTTTCGGAAACGAATGGTTGGAAAAGAAGAATTACTTCAATGTAGGTATGTTCCTCTATATGAAGGGAAAATGCCAGCCTAAGCAATGGCGTCAGAATGAATTCGAAGTGAAGGTGAATTCCATCGAATTGTTGTCGGATGTGAAGGAGGAGGTGATTGAGAAACTGACGATTTCTGTTCCTTTATCTGAAGTGAATGATGAATTCATTGAAGAACTTTCGGCTTTGGTCAAGGAGCATCCGGGCAAGGTTACTCTTGACTTTTATGTGAAGGATGAGGAAGGACAACATCTGAGTTTGACATCACGGAAGTGGAAAATAGAACTTCAAAAAGATATTATGGCATATTTAAACTCGCAATCCATATTGTCGTATAAAATTAATTAGTATATTTGTGCAGAAAAATAAAAGCGTATAACCTTAATAAAATAAAGAATTATGGCATTAGAAATTAAAGATGGCAATTTTGAAGAATTGTTGGCTTCAGGTAAGCCGGTAGTTGTTGACTTTTGGGCAACATGGTGTGGACCTTGCAAGAAGATCGCTCCGGATGTAGAAGCTTTGGCTGAACAATATAAGGACCAAGTGATCATTGGTAAGTGCGACGTAGACGACAACGATGAGTTGACAAGCCGTTTCGGCGTTCGTAACATCCCTACTGTTCTTTTCATCAAGAATGGTGAAGTACAAGACAAGACTGTAGGTGCTGTAACTAAGGCTCAGTTGGAAGAAAAGGTTAAGGCTTTGCTTTAATCCTTCAATGATTTTCACCTTAATTTAATTATATAGAAAAATGACTATGGAAGAAGATTTCTTGTTGGATGCTGAGGACGATGCCAGAGCGGTAGCGTTCATTCAGAGCTATCTTCCACAAGACTTGAAAGACAAGTTTACGGAAGACGATTTGTATTACATCCTCGATTTGATTGCTGAATATTACACTTCCAGTGAATGTCTCGATGCAGAACCGGATGAAGAAGGTTACATCAATGTCGATTTGGACGAAGTGGTGGACTATGTAGTGAAGCAAGCAGCTAAAGAAGGAGAAATGGGACCTTATGCTCCCGAAGATGTCTTCTTCGTGGTGCAGGGTGAAATGGAATACGGAGATTCTTTGGAAGAAGAATAAAAACAGAAAAGGATGCCAAAAGGCATCCTTTTTTTTATGATTGAAGGGCGGATTGTACTTCCAAAAAGAAATAGACAGCGGTGGCAATCATCAGTAATCCCAACACAACATAGAATAGGCGGGCACGACCGCGTCCCACATTCCGTACGATGACTTGCGTGTTTTGGGACTGGAAAAACCAGTCCCAATTGAACAAGGAGGCAAGGATAGCAAGCAGCCCCACTATCGCAAATATTCCTTGTATAAGGTAATGCATTCCCATTTTTTAATCCATGCTTTCCAAGCGGACACTGCGTGTGCCATCTTCCACTTCTTCGATGATTACCTTCACAGCATCGCCAGGCAATACTTCTTCCACCAATTCTGGCCATTCGATGAAGCACAGGGCACCGCTGTAGAAATAATCTTCATATCCCATATCGTATACTTCGTCGAGCTTCTTGATGCGGTAGAAGTCGAAATGATAGATGAGTTCGCCAGTTTCATCCGAACGATATTCGTTCACGATGGCGAATGTAGGTGAGTTGATAACATCGTTTACGCCCAACTCTTCGCAGATAGCCTTGATGAAGGTTGTCTTACCTGCACCCATCTTGCCGTAGAAAGCAAAAACTGTATTGTCTTCCATAGCTGCAATGAATTGCTTCGCAGCTTCGTGTATGGTGTCTAATGAATTGATTTTAATTTCCATAGTTACTTATTTATGTGTACGTTTGCAAAGATAAATGCTTTTCCCCATTTTGCAAAGCGTATAGACAAGAATTGAAAAAAAGATAATGGCTGCGCCCGAAGGAACTTGCAGTTGATAGGATAGGAGCAGTCCTCCCAAGCATCCTAAATAGCCGATTCCGATGGATAGCCAGATGATTTTCTTGAAGCTATGCGTAAACAAGTTGGCTGTCATTTGTGGAAGGGTGAGCAGGGAAATGACCAATACAATGCCAATCATCCGTAGACAAGCCACAATGGTGAGGGCAATGAACATCATCAGGATATACTCAAAAAGCACTACTGGAATCTGTTGCGACTTGGCATACTCCCTATCGAAAGCGATGTAGATAATCGGATTCAAGAAGCAGGCAAAGAAGGCTATGAGCAGAACGGATATAATGAGTAGCATCCAAATGTCTGTGGTAGTAATGGTCAGGATGTTGCCGAACAAGAAAGCCGACAAATCCGGTGCAAATTCTGGCGATAGGAAACTGAAGATAATGCCGATAGCCATTCCGAAAGTCCAGAATACAGCTATGGCAGAGTCTTCGCGCATGTCTTTCCGCTTGCTGAGCCATTCTACGCCGAAGGCTGAGAGTACGGAAAAGATAGCTGCCGACAAGATAGGGGGTATGCCGGTGTACAAACCTATACCGATTCCTCCAAATGAAGCATGCGTAATGCCTCCGCTGATGAACACCAATCGGCGAGTTACGATGTATGTGCCGATGATGCCACAAGCGATGCTGGCCAGCAAACTTCCCCATAGGGCGTGTTGAAAGAAGGTATAGTTAAGTAATTCAAGCATATATGTTTTTAGTGTATGGTTCTTCGCTCACCGATAATCAAGAAGAGCTCGTCTTTCAGTTCATCAGGAAGCTCGATGAAACGGAGTTGCAGACTTCTGCACCATCCGGCTACTTCGTCATCCTTGCAGGTGAGCATTATTTCTCGGAATTCTTCCACTTCTTCATCGGTATATTTATCCGAAGCACGGCCGCGGAAACGGTCCAGTTCCTCGTCGTTATAATATTCCACTTCCTTGCTTACGGCAGCCAGCAGACTGTCTTTCTCGCAAGTTTCATGTTGTCCGCAACATTCTTCTTCCACTTCCACAACGGGTGGAATTTCCTCCAGTTCGCCACTCTCAATCTTCTTATTGATGCGGTAATAATATCCTTTCCCAATGAGCATGGCCACGATGGTCAATGCCACCAAGCTAACAATCAGTATCCACATAATGTTTTATTCCTCCTCTTCGATGGTGAATCCTGCTGCTCTCAAGTCGTCCCAATAGCGTGGATAAGATTTGCTGACTACATGAGGGTCGTTGATGCAGATATCCGGTAATACCAAACAAGCCGGTGCAAAGGCCATGGCCATGCGATGGTCCTCATAAGTGTCGATAGCTTCTCCGCTACGTTCGCATCGTTCTCCGTACCAATAAAGAATGGAACCTTCGGCTTCGTGGAGTACATATCCCAACTTTCTCATTTCGCGGATGAGGGCTGTAATGCGGTCGGTTTCTTTGATTTTCAGGCTTTGCAATCCGGTGAATCGGAAAGTGGTGTTTTGTAAGGCACATGTCACAACAAAGGTTTGTGCCAAGTCCGGTTGATTGGTAAAATCAAGGTTTACATGTATAGCTTGCGATATATCTACCATCTTCGGCTTTCGGATAGTGACACCATTTTCCTGATAACTTGTTCCTGCCCCCAATAAACCGAAGTGGTCGGCCATTTTTGAGTCTCCTTGATAGCTTTTTCTGAACAGGCTTGGCAAGGTAATGGTGGCATCCTTCGAGAGGGCTACTATTTCCAACCAATACGAAGCTGCACTCCAGTCCCCCTCTATATAATAAGGTGTAGAACGATAAGGCTGAGGCTCCACTTTTAGTTCGTGGTCGTTCACCCATGAAGCCTGTGCTCCGAAGTCCTTCATCAATTGTAGGGTCAAGTCGATGTATGGGCGGGAAATGATATCGCCCGTCAAAGTGATTTGTAGTCCGTTTTTCAGTGTCGGAGCTATCATCAGCAGGGCAGAGATGTATTGCGAGCTGATGTTACCTGATAAGTTGATGTGGCTTTTTGTGAGCGTAGTTCCTTGGATACGGAGAGGCGGGAATCCTTCATTCTCAACGTATTCAATGTTGGCTCCCAATTCGCGTAGGGCATCAACCAATATCCCGATGGGGCGTTGTTTCATCCGTTGGGTACCGGTGATGATACGGCTTCCGGGTGTAACAGAGAAGTAGGCAGTAAGGAATCGCATGGCTGTTCCTGCTGCTATGATATCGATAGTTTCACCAGGTTGGGCTTGTAGTGCACGGAGCATCACTTGGGTATCATCGCAATCCGAAAGATTTTCCAATGGTTGGGTACCATTTGCCAAAGCATTGATAATGAGCGCCCGGTTACTGATGCTCTTCGATGCGGGCAACATGATTTGGGCGTTTATGCTTGCTGGAGGGGTGATTCTTATTTTCATCTTTTTCTTTTTTGCTATATATGATAGAGATGCAAAAATAGTATATTTTGTGAAGTTGACCAAATTATGAGTCAAACTCCAGTTCCAGTTGTTTCCATACTCCGTGTTCTTCTTCTTGTTCCTCCTTGGGATTCGAAACGGAGAGGCCAATCAATCGGATGGGGCGAATGCTGAAATCCACTTCCTTTAGCAATTGTTTGGCCAACGGAAGAATGTCTTTCATGTTTTGCAGCTCCTTCTCTTGGGTAATGCTTCGGGTGATTTGCTTGAAATCGTAGAACTTGATTTTCAGCGTTAAGGTATTTCCTGCGAAATCGTTCCTTTTCAAGCGTTCCACTAATTCGGTGGCCACATGATATAGTTCGATGATGACCGATGATTTCAGCGTGATGTCCTTCTCTAATGTGTGTTCACACCCCACCGATTTGCGGATTCTTATGGACTCTACCGGACGAAGGTCGATGCCTCGGGCAAAGTCGTAGTAAATGTTTCCTGCTTTGCCGAAGAGACGGGTGAGCATCTCTAATGTGCACTTTTGTAAGTCCTTGCCTTTGTGGATGCCCAATGCATGCATCTTCTGAGCTGTGACCTTACCCACTCCCCAAAAGGCTTCGATGGGCAGGGTGGCAATGAATTCCAAGGCTTGGTCGGGATGGATGGTGCAAAGTCCATCGGGTTTCCGATAGTCGGATGCCACTTTGGCGAGAAATTTGTTGTAGGATATGCCGGCTGATGCCACCAAGTTCAATTCCTGGCGGATGCGTTGCTTGATTTCTTTGGCTATGTCTACGGCCAAGGAGATACCTTTCTTATTATGAGTGACATCCAGGAAGGCTTCATCTAGCGAAAGAGGCTCTATCAGGTCGGTATAGTCGTGAAAGATAGCATGGATTTGTGCCGAAACTTCCTTGTATACACTCATTCGGCCCGGCACGAAAACAATATGCGGACAGAGTTGTTTGGCTTTTAAAGACGACATGGCCGAGCGGACACCATACTTCCGGGCCTCATAGCTGGCTGCCGAAACCACACCTCGCTCTTCGGCATGGCCCACGGCTATCGGCTTGCCCCGAAGCTCCGGATGGTCTCTTTGCTCCACGGAGGCATAGAAGGCATCCATATCGATATGTATGATTTTCCGTTCGTTCATTGTGTGGCAAAGATACGGATAAACGAGTGAGAAATAAGAAGCATGCTTCATTATTTTTCAAGACGGGTGCAAGTATCTTCGAGGATGCTCAAAGATACGGATTTCGTGTTAAAAGCAAAGTCGTTTTGAACCGAAACTCCTGTGTCTTGTTATTAGGAGAAACGTATGCATAACATTAACTAAATTAAGAATGAGTATGAAAAAGACAATTCTGTTATCGGTGTTTGCCTTGGCTGCACTGACAATAAACGCGCAATCCGTAGTAGTGGAAGGCGGTGGATTCTGGGACAACTGGTCGATGGGAATCCAAGGAGGAGGCACGATGAAAATGAGTGGAACCGGATTCTTCAAGAGTGCACGACCGGCCTTCGGTCTTACCCTTGGCAAGCAATGGACACCGATTTTAGGCACTGATATTCAGGGTATGGGCTATGTGAACACCACCAATAGCAGCACCATGATCGATGCTTCGGATGTAAGCTTGTTGGCCCGAATGAACTTGATGAACCTTTTTGGCTCTTACGAAGGAATGCCTCGTCCGTTCGAGATTGAAACCGTAACAGGCTTGGGATGGTTGCACCACTATATGAATGGTTCGGGCGATAGCGATGACCTCTCGGCTCGTGTGGGATTGAATTTCAATTTCAACTTGGGTGAAGAAGCTGCTTGGACTTTGGGCTTCAAACCGGCCGTGGTGTTCAATCTTACAGGGAACTTCCCGGAAAAGAAGGTGACATTCGACAAGAATTATGCCAATGTGGAACTCCTCTTGGGCTTGACTTATCATTTTGCCGATGGCGATGGAAACCGTCATTTCCAATTGGTGAATGCTGTGGATCCGTTGGCTGTAGCCGTTATGAATGAGGAAATTAACGGTCTCCGTGAAATCGTAGCTGCCAAGGATGTGGAATTGGTTGGCTTGGCCGATGAGCTTCTTGCCGTTCAAGGGCAGTTGAATGAAGCACGAGCCAAGAAGGCCGAAGCAACCGGTCAGACCATCAACATCCTCGAATCGGTGGTGGCCTTCCGTTTCAACGAGTCGGCTATAGAGACCTCTCAGATGCCGGCCATCGAACATGTGGCACAATATTTGAAGGAAAATCCTTCGGTGAATGTTACTATCAATGGCTATGCTTCTCCTGAAGGTACAGAAGATTATAACATGAAGCTCTCTCAGCGTCGTGCCGATGCCGTAAAGACCATGTTGGTAGATAAGTATGGCATCGATGCCGCACGAATCAACACCATCGGTCATGGTGTAGGCGATATCTTCTCCGAACCGGCTTGGAACCGTGTTGGCATCTGTACGATAGACGAAGTGAAATGACCTTTTACCATTTGATATGAATTTCTTTGCCTCCATAAGACTTCGGTTTTATGGAGGTTTTCCTTGTATTTGGGCTAAAATTTAAAGTTTTCGAAAGGAAAAATGAAAAAAAGTAAACGAATTAGAAAAAACTTCCTACTTTTGCGCCCCATGACATTTTGATAACTTTAAATAGAACAATATGAGAAAAATGAAATTGATTTTAGCGTTAATGTTGTCCCTTTTCATGACCCATGCGATGGGACAAGAGTATACAAGTCCATTCAATCATAGCTTGATGGCTGAAAAGTATTACGACTTGATTGTGGGAGAATCGTCGGGCGACAGAGCGTATTACCACATCCTGGACATTGCTCCGTATGAAAGAGACCGCATGAGCGAAGATTACAAGGGTTTGTTCATGGAGTCCAAGTATGTAGTGAACAAGCTGAAAAGCTATGGCTTTGCCGATGCCACTACCGAACTTGTGGGAAAGAGCAAGACTTGGGATGGTGTGAGTGCCACTCTTTGGGAAGTGTCTCCCAACACATCGAAGTTGGCGGATTATCGCGACTTGGCTGCTATCCTTGGTCAAGGAAGCAAGAGTGCTCATGTGACAACCGAGTTGGCTTGGGTAGGTCGAGGCACACAGAAGGAAATCGATGCCGTGGACTTGAAGGGCAAGATTGCCGTGACCGAAGCTTCGGCAGGCCGTGTACACGACTTGGCGGTGAAGGCAGGTGCCGTGGGCATTATCTCCTTTTACTCGCCACGTCCATTGGTAGACCCTATCCAGATTCCTAATAGCGGCATTCGTGGCAACAATGCCACTTTCTGCATCAATCTCACTCCGCGCGATGGCTATGCCTTGAGAGACAGACTCTTGAGAGGAGAGAAGATTACCGTAAAGGCAGATATCGAAACCGCCATGGAAGAGACAAATATTGAAGTTCCTACTTGTCTCATCAAGGGTTCGGAAGCCGATGCCGAAGAAATCATCCTCTGCGCTCACCTTTATGAAGGCTATGTGAAATTGGGTGCCAATGACAACATTTCCGGTTCGGCAGCTTTGATTGAAGTGGCCCGCACATTGAACGAACTCATCGAAAGCGGTCAGCTTCCACGTCCGAAGCGCAGCATCCGTTTCATTTGGATTCCGGAATTCGAAGGCTCCATTCCTTGGGCTATCAAGCATAAGGACATCTTGCAGAAGACACTCTGTAACATCAACCTCGACATGGTGGGACTTTGGTTAAGCAAGAGCCAGTCAATGTATTGCTTGCATCGCACTACTATGGGTAACCCTCACTATTTGAACGATGTAGCCGAAAGCTTCTATCATTACATGGGTGCAACCAACAAGTCGTTTGTAGCTACCGGTATGGGACGTCCGGATGCCTTGAAGCCGGTGTATAGTGTGACCGGTTCGCGCGATCCTTTCTATTATTCCATTAACGCCCATTATGGTGCTTCCGATCACGAAGTATTCAGCGATTGGGGTGTTCAGGCACCGGGTGTCATCATGATTACATGGCCAGACAATTATTATCATACTTCGGGCGACCGTCCTGAAATCTGCGACCCTACCCAGCTTCATCGTGCCATCGTTTTGGCAGCCGTATCGGCTTATACCATTGCCGAAGCGGGCGAGGAAGGTGCAGCCAAGATTGCTTCCGAAGTGGCTTCGAATTCCGCTAAGCGTATGGCCATCAAGATGCGTCATGACCTCTCTTTGTTGAACGATGCAACAGCTGAAAACTTTGCCGGTTTGTACAGAACTGCTAAGTTCAATCAAGATGCCATGTTGAACAACGAATTGGCTACCTTGGCCAGCGTCATGGAATTGGCTCCGGCATCTGCATTGTTGAAGGAGTTGGTAGCTACTTTGCAAAGCAATGTGAAGTCTGTTTGGATGGCAAACGGAAAGAGCATCGATGCAGCTATGAAACTCAAGGCTTCTTCGTTGGGCGTAGCTCCAGCCAAGATTGTCCTTTCGGCAGAAGAAAAGTCGGCTTCCAAGATTTATCCGCGAAGCACTCCGAAGGTGAAGGAATTCGGTTATGGTGTATTGCGTTCAGTATCACCGGAGTTGATGGCAAAATATGGCTTCAACCAAAGAGGTGCCGTAAATCATAGTGGCGAAATCGCTAAACTGACCGTAGGTGGTAAGAACAGCCTCCTCGACATCAAGAAGATGATCGATGCCCAGTTCCCGAATACGGATAGTTTGGATGCCATCACTCGATATTTGGAAATGTTGAAAGAAGCCGGTTTGGTGGAATTCTAATTCGTGGGCTTATTTTAAGAAAACGCCGCGGCGAAATAAAAAACGTCGCGGCGTTTTGCCTGAAACATCGAAATGTTTTGTTTAAAACGCTTCGGTGTTTAGACTGCCCTTAAATAACAAAATTATCCGAAGAGAGAAAATCCCAAAATTCCATCGGCAGCTTAACATTTTTCAACTTTATAGCATTACGGAACATAGGAGCTACAATATAAGGAGTGTAACCCGCATGACCACAACCTATTGCTATAACATAGAAAGTTAATTCAGGATGACTTTTTGCAAAGTCGCAAAAACGGCAAATGGCTTGGTATAGTTCTTCTTCAGTAACACCATCGGTTGGTATGGCATACGACTGTCCTTGCAATCCTTCAGCTTGTCCGATAATGGCACCAAAATGTGTTGCTGCATATTTGGCTGCTCCGCCATTATGTAGTCCATTTACGTTGCTACCAAATACAAATATTTCATTCTTTTTCAATTTGTCTACCGAAGCAGGTGTTACCCGTTTTTGGTCTATGTCTCCTATCTTGTAATAATGGCCACTATTTTCGCAAGCGCTGAAACAACAATCGAATTCTTCTTTGGCAAATTTTTTCATGAATGACATTCTGGCACCAGAACGCATTTTGCCGAGGCGTTCTCGTTCCCACATGGCACGTGTTCCTTCGTCATCTTGTACGAACTGCATGGAGTTTCCAATATTCAGGCTCTTGGCATATTCTGCCGCATCAATGTTTGCGCCAATGAAGGAGAATATGACATCTTTCTTCTTCAATTCATCAATTAGCTCGCGAACCATACTTAAAGAGTATTTTCTTGATGAATTCTCCTCCCCATCCGTAATGATAGTTACATATCCCAAGGTTTCAGGTTGGTCCATAATTTCCTTCAGTTCGGTTAGTGTGAAACCCAAAGCATCAAATAAAGGAGTGCAACCATTCGGACAATAATCCTTGTGAGTAATATTCTTTGCTTCGTGTACTGGCAGATTGTGGACAATGTAACGACTTTTTCCGGATTCAAAAAGATAGATGGATACATAATGTTTTTGGGTATCCTTGTTGTTTTCCTGCATTATACGAATGGTTTGGATGGTTTCGTTGCACCCAGAAATGGTTTGTTCTGTTACACAACTCATGGAACCACTTTCATCCAAAACGACAAGGTGATACACTGCTGTCATTTCGTTGGACTTTTCTTCTTGATGAACCGATACATTTTCTTGGATTCTTGCTGCTTCTTTGGCAGAAGACTCGGGTTGATGACCAAATAATTTCTTGAATAACATAATCGTAAGTTTTTAAATGATGGAACAAAAGTACGACGGTCTTTTCTTGTCAAGAAATCTCGGCAAGCCTTGCAGAAAACTCCTTTAGATTTCGTTTAACTTAAAAGTCGTTGATCCCATGTGACGAGGTTTTGCGGCAGAGTAATTTTTTTAGCTTCCCCTCGTTCACCTACAATGTAATAGTTTCTTGCCAGATTGTCGTCAAATTGTTCTACAAAAGCTTTTTTTATTCGGGACGCATTCTCGTTGATGGTATTTTTCATGGGGTTAGTAACATCTATGATGCTTCGTTCAATCCGTTCCTTGTCATCATAGCAGCAAATGGAAGCATATATGCTTCTCAATTCATTCCGATAATCGGGTAAATCCTTGAAGACAATTCCTTCCGGATGTCTTAAGAACAAAAAGTAAACAGCCTTAGTCATCGGAGTCATTTTTATTTCCAAATTGTTGTAGTCTGGCAAGAATATCCGATTATTATGTATTACCAATCTGCTCAATTTTTGTGTCGGCTGGAACATCTTGTTGATGACAAGCTCCCAAACACCCCGTTTCCGCAGTTCCACGGCAATGCGCTGGAATTCGGTTAACAAACCGATAACTTCGGTTGAAAAATTCTCATCTGCAATGCATTGTCCGATGTTTGTTCTTACGGGAATATGAGAATCTTCCAAATCGTCCTCAGCTAAGATTAGATTTTTAGATTTTAAATTTATGAAAGCAAACTTGTTGTTGCAAGAATAAGATGCACTTACTTCTGGATATTCGTTATATGTACTTCCTGCATTGTATCGTAGGTAATAATTCAATTGATTGTACATGTTCCAGTCCAACTGGTCTTTTGTAGGCGAAGCAAGCCATTGTTCTTCACAAAAGATAGGCGTATAATTGAATATATAACCTGTTTCGTTTTTGAAACCGGTATAGCGAAGCAATCCGAATGGCATGTTGTATATGTCAGGACAGCCTTCGATCATGTAGTCTAGCAATTTCTCTGGAAAGAATCCTTTCTGATAGCTAATAATATCTTCTTCGTCTGCATCAGGTCTGAAATATTTGTATAATTCAGGGATGTTCAATTCTCGTGTTGCTCTAGGCAAAAAGACGAAATCCAATTCTTTTCGTTTGAATTGGTCAACAATGAATTCGTAGTTCTCATCCACATACTTGATGAGCGAAACTCCCATTCTATAATAACGGTTTTTCGGAGTGAAGAATATTACTTGGTCTTTGGATGGAACAAAGGATATTCTATCGGTGTGAAAACATAAATATTCAATATGCATAATCATTGTTTTTAAAAGAATGCTTCTAATACTTCTTTAAATACATCATTCGGAGCAACCTTGTTGAAAAGGTTCATACATGTTTGGAGTTTCAATACATCCACTCGGCTAGCCATAATGAAATCAATGTCTCTTTTACCTTTGTGAGCAAGAAGTGCTTCGCTGATTTCACGCAAGCGTGGTCCTAATACCGGATGTGCCCAATATGCAGCAGCTTCTTCAATTCCTTCCAATCCATAGAATTCAGAATTATGACTATGTCCTAATCCTTTTTGTTGCGGGAAGATATACCATATCCAATGGCTCATTTTTCGTCCATTGCGAATTTCGTTCAATGCAATGTCATAAGTTTGGCTCTGTGCATCAACGAAGCGTTCGAGATAAAACTCTTTGGCCCTTGATTGTGGATGTCCCAACACTTTCCAAAAAGACGATGGAAGTGAAACGTTTTCCAACTCCTTGCATTCTTTGAAAAATGGAGCAATTTCTTCCGGGCGATATCCGGCAATCCCGCATCCGATGGGAGTAACTAGGAAGTACTTTTCTGGATTTGCCTTCGCAAATTCGCAAAACACCTTGATGTCCTCCTGCATGTCTGATGTACCGCTCATCGAGTTGATAGCATAACTCTTGCCTTGTAAACCATGTCCTTGTCCCATGATGGCTCCGAATTTCTCTACGGCCACTTTGGCTGCTCCTCCGTGATGAAGACCTTTGGCATTGGAACCAAACACAAAAATTTCATTGTTG
Organism: Bacteroidaceae bacterium; assembly: GCA_017558175.1. Lineage (GTDB taxonomy): Bacteria > Bacteroidota > Bacteroidia > Bacteroidales > Bacteroidaceae > Phocaeicola. Next base: position 6,597 of record JAFYWH010000007.1, on the reverse strand, counting down.
CTGAGACGAGATATGTGTTCGGGTGTTACTCTGCTGCCAGTGTTGTTTGTCGATTTTTCAAGTTCTTTCAGTTTTTCTGCTTCGACAATAGGCACTTGTTTTTTCCATTCTGCAAGGAAATCTTTCATATCATATTTAAGGTCTTTTAGTTCTTCTTTCGCGAAAACCTTACTTTTGGCGATGTATTCTTCTACTTTTTTCCTGACGGTGGCTTCAGTTTTGTATTGAGCCATTTTTTTTGGATCCATGGGGAATGAGAATGCTTTCCCTATCTTTTTACCATTGACCAATTCAAATTTGATTACGTTTATTTTTATCTTCATGGTAGTCGGCTTTAAGATGTTAAAATTCCAATCGGAAACCTTTTCGTTTCAATTCCTCGTATTTCTCTGCATTGAATTTATAGAGCTTGGCTTCTCGTTTAGGAGTTGGCCAAATGGTTTCTTCCAAGTCTGTGAGAATCTCCAAATGCATCATCTTTTTGGCGAAGTTCCGTCGGTCGAAGTTTATCCCTAAAATAGCTTCGTATAATAATTGAAGTTCCTTGATGGTGAATTTTTCCGGTAGGAGTTCAAAACCGATGGGTTGGAAATGGATTTGTTCACGCAATCTTTGAGTTGCCATTCGAAGGATATAATCATGGTCAAAAGCCAATGATGGTATGTCGTCAAGTGGGAACCAACGGGCAGAAGCTGCATCATCGCCACCCTTTACTTCTTGGATTTTGACCAAAGCATAATAGGCAATGGTAATGACACGTTCACGAGGGTCACGTTCGGGAGCGCTGAAAGTGTGGAATTGCTCCATATATGCTCCTTCAAGCCCTGTTTCTTCTTTTAGTTCACGCAAGGCACCTTCTTCTGCGGTTTCATCCATTTTCAAGAAACCACCGGGGAATGCCCATTTTCCTTTATAAGGTTCGATACCTCTCTCAATGAGAAGTACTTGTAAATGTTCTCCATCAAAGCCGAAGATTACACAATCGGTGGTCACGGCAGGGTGGGGGTATCTGTAACAAAATTGATTGTTCATAAATTAATTATTATAATATTCAGAAATTCTTTTGACAATAAAATCATGTGGCTCTAATCGGTCTTTCCATTCTTCAGGAATTGCTTCATATCCCCAAAGAGTACCTAAAATTGCACCAGTAATGCTACCTGTAGAATCGCTGTCACCATTATGGTTTACGGCCGCTCTAAGTGCTTCTGAAAAATCCTTTTGATGTTTTAGTGCACAATAGATGGCGATTGCTAATGCTTCATTTCCGGTAAATCCTTCACCTGGTAACTTGATAGCAATTTTACCATCTTCTATTGTTTTGGAATATTCAATAGCTTTACTAAGTAATTCCTTCAGATGGATGGCGTCTTTATTTTCTTTGACGTCTATCTCGTCAACACTTAATTCACAGATTTCTCTTTATGAGAGTTTTTCTTCAGTAATAAGAAACAAAATACTATTCAATACAACTGCTGGTTTCCAACCTAAATAATGATGATGGATAGTTTGAGCCTCCTTCTTAATAAATTAAATTCATGCGTTAATTTTACACTGCAAATATAAATAGAATTTTTCAAAGCTTCAAATAAAGCGTGTAAAACTTACGCAAGAATATTTTTTCTATTTGATATAAATGTTTGAGGGTGTTACTCGAAGTAAATGGGACAGCTCAAAATGTTCTTGTTCATTCTATAAATAAGTATTCTTTCAGGGTATTTGCCTAATAAAAACAAGGTAACTGGGCATAACCAGATTTCTTCGTTGAAGTTTCCGCTTGGATCTTTATAGAATGCTCCACCGGTTAGGGTTGAACTGTTTTTATACAATCTTGCCCCACAGAACCACTTATCGTCCATTTCATTTGCTATCTTGATTGTAGCTACTAGTTTGTTTTCGCCTCTTGAATAATAATCAAGAAATTTGGATGCACCACCTACCATTAGTGTGTGTTCAAACAGTTCTTTCGGAAAACCAGGCACATCGCAATACCATTTTCTGCCGATTTTAGTAAACGCAACTTCATAGAATCCGTTGCCTGTCAATCTGTGGAATAGAGCTTTAAAAAGAACAGGAATGACACAAACATAAGCAAAGCATTTTTGGAGTATGGATACAATGACCCTAAAGTAAGTTTTTAAATTACTCATAACAGATAAATTTTAAATGATTAAATAATTGGGAAATGATAAGCGGATTCGCTTTCGATGGCGCAAAGCTATGTATAAAATTTGAATTATCAAAATCGTCTGATTATTAGTGAATTATGAGTATTTGTATTTCTCGAAAATTATTTTATGTAATGTTGGGGAATTAAAAGGATTTCGGTTGGACAATCGAATTGTGGAGTTGGATTGAGGTAATTATGTGGTTGTAAACAAAAAAGCACCGACAATCTGTTGATTATCGATGCCTCTTATTCGAGTCGGGGCGACTGGATTCGAACCAGCGACCTCGCGCCCCCCAGACGTGTACTCTAACCGGACTGAGCTACGCCCCGAACTTTGCGGGTGCAAAAGTACACCTTATTTTTGATTTTCCAAAGATTTTGTAGTCTTTTCTTAGCACCCCATGGTTTCCCGATAGAAATCGAGCATCTCCATGATTTCTTCCTTTGTGGCCGATTGGTTGATGCGGATATCGCCTATTTCTCCCATCAGCGTGAAGTTGATGATGCCGGCGCTGTTCTTCTTGTCGTGGGTCATGAATTCGTACAAACGGTCGTATTGTTTGCAGTCGAAAGTCAATACACCATAATGCTCCTTGATGAACTGGATGGTTTGGCGAAGCTTGTCTGTTGGGAAGCCCACTTTCTGGTGAGAGAAGTAAAGTTCGCAAACGATGCCCCATGCCACAGCATAGCCGTGAAGCACATGATGGCCGGTTTCCATGGCCAAGCTTTCGAAAGCATGTCCGGCGGTATGTCCCACGTTCAATGCCTTGCGGATGCCTTTTTCAAACGGGTCTTCTTCTACAATGTTTTCCTTTATTTGTACGGATTGGGCAACCAGTGCCTGAAGCGCCTTATAGTCTATGTGGTTCATATCGAAGTTCAACAGCTCTGCCCAATGTTCGGTGGTGCTGATGATGCCATGCTTCAACATCTCCGCATAACCGGAAAGCAAGTTTCGGCTATCCAATGACTTGAGGAACTGCGTGTCGATCAATACATATTCTGCCGGAGAGAATACACCGATTTCGTTCTTCAATCCGTTGAAGTTGATGCCGGTCTTTCCGCCTACCGATGCATCGACCATGGCCAGAAGGGTAGTGGGAATATTGATGTATTTGATGCCTCGCTTGAAGGTAGAAGCAGCAAAACCACCCAAATCGGTCACCATACCGCCTCCCAAGTTAATCATCAACGAGTGGCGGGTAGCACCATGTTCACCCAACTCTTTCCATACATGGGCCAATGTCTCGATGTTCTTGTGGATATCTTCGGCTCCGATGGTGATGATGTGGCTTTCTTCGAGTCCCTTGATTCCTTCGAGTAGAGGAAGGCAAAGTTCTTGGGTATGTATATCGACTAAGATGAAAACCTTGTCGTGAGGGCATGAATGTATCGCTTCACTCAGATTTTCATTCAAATTTTGACAGATAATAACTTTTTGTTTGCTCATATTGCTAATTTATTTAGGTGCAAAAGTAGGGAAAATTGCATTAGGTTAGCTCCTATGTCTGATTTTTTGATTAATTTTGTCGGCGTTTTTTTGAATTTTGTCGATTTCGCATGAATTATTGACAGATTATTTAAACCTTTGAAGTGCGGAAGTGTCCAACAGAAGCAAACTTAAAACGTTAATAATAATAAGAAACAATAATAAAAGAGAATGAAAAGATTTGCATTTTTGGTGTTGTTGATAGGTATTAGTACAACACTGTCGTTTGCTCAAGGCCAGTCACAAGGCAAAGGGCGTATTACTGTTAGTGGAACAGTAATGGATAAGGAGGACAATTCTCCGATTATGCAGGCTACGGTTCAGCTCTTGTCCTTGCCGGACAGCACCATGGCCGTAGGTAATGTGACCGATAACAACGGTCACTTCAGCATGAATGTCCGTCCGGGTAAGTATGTGTTGAAGGTATCTTATGTAGGTTACCTCAACTATATGAAGCAATATCAGTTGTCGGGTGCCAAGCCTACATTGAACGTGGGTAAGATTGCATTGGCTTCGGATGCCATCATGTTGAAGGAAGCGGTAGTTACCGCAGAAGCTCCTCAAGTAACCGTTTCGGGCGATACATTGGGTTACAATGCATCGGCGTACCGTACTCCGGAAGGTGCCATGTTGGAAGAATTGGTAAAGAAACTTCCTGGTGCTGAAGTAGACGATGATGGTAACGTGAAGATCAATGGTAAGGAAGTCAAGAAATTGATGGTCGATGGTAAGGAATTCTTTGGTGGCGATGTGAAGACCGGTTTGCAGAACTTGCCGGTAGACATGGTTGAAAAGATTAGTGCTTACGACCGTCAGTCGGATAATGCCCGTATCACAGGTATCGATGATGGTGAAGAAGAAACCGTGCTCGACTTGACCGTAAAGAAGGGTATGAACCAAGGTTGGGTAGGTAACTTCGATGGCGGTTTGGGTACAGAAGACCGATATTCAGCAAATGGTAATGTGAACCGTTTCGCAAGCCATGGAGCAAAGAGCAGCCAGTTCTCACTCATTGGTAGAGCTAACAACGTGGGCGACAGACGCTTCGGTGGTGGCGGTGGTCCTCAGTGGAGAAGAAACAATGGTTTGAACGCAAGCAAGGAATTGGGCTTGAACTATGCCATGGAAAACGAAAAGTTTGAATTCGGTGCAAGTGCACGTTATAACTATAGAGATAATGATGTACAAAGCTTGGGTCAAGTTCAGAACTTCTTGCTCAATAGTGCCAATAGCTCATACATGAATACCAATAGCGCAAGCCGTAACAAGAATGAAAACTTCTTCGGTAACATTCGTATGGAATGGCGTCCGGACTCTATGACCACTTTCTTTATGCGAGGTAGTGTGTCTAAGGGCGATACAAGAGGTGCTTCTAATTCATTGTCGGCTACTTATAATTCAGATCCGTTTGCTCTCGTATACAATCCTTATCAGTATTTGGATTTCGATAGCGAAGAAAACGAAAAGTTAGACGCGGCTCGTGTCAATGCTTCGGATAGCAAGTCATTGTCGGAAAGCAATTCATTGTCGGGCAATGTAAACATGCAGCTCACTCGTAAGTTGAATAATGAAGGTAGAAACGTAACTTTGCGCGTCATTGGTAACTATGGTGATAGCGAAAGCGAACGTTATACCAACAACTTTACCCGCTATTATGGCGATGGTATTGTAACGGTAGAAGATACTATCCGCAGATACATTCATACTCCGACCAACAATTATAGCCTTGGTGCGGAAATGAGCTATAGCGAACCGCTTGCCGATAAGGTGTACTTGCAATTCAGCTATCGTTTTACTTATAACTATAACGAAAGCGACAACTCTACATACAACTTGCCTTTCGGTTGGTTGATTTCCGATGGTTTGCCTGGTCAGTTCTCTCAGCATAAGTCTGAATGGTTCGATCCGGAACAAAGTAAGTATGCGGAATATAAGAAGTACAATCACGATGCTCGTGTTACTTTCCGTGTAAATCGTGATACATGGAGAATGTCTGCAGGTGTGGCTTTCCGTCCTCAACAAACTAAGATGGAATATGTAAAGGGAGCAACCGATACAATTGCTACTCGCAATGTGTTCAACTTCTCTCCTGAAGTGGATTTCCGTTATCAGCCACAGAAGCAAACTCAGTTGCGTTTCAGCTATCGCGGACGTACCAGCGACCCGAGCATGGAAAACTTGTTGCCTATCACCGATAACTCAGACCCATTGAATATCCGTATGGGTAACCCTGGATTGAAGCCTTCGTTCTCGCACAACATGAATTTGAACTTCAATACCTTCAATATGGATGCACAGCGTGGTATCTTCTCTGCATTGAACGGTTCGTTCACTCAGAACTCTATCAGCAACATCCGTAAGTATAATGAAGCAACCGGTGGATGGACAACAATGCCTGAAAATATCAACGGTAACTGGAATGTATTCGGTATGTTCGGTGTTAACACTGCATTCAAGAACAACAAGAAGTTTACTATCGGTACATTTACCAATGCAAGCTATAATAATAATGTAGGTTATCTTACTACAGGCGAAATGAAGGACGCTCAGAAGAATACTACTACAGGTTTGACTCTTGGTGAACGTTTGAACGGTACCTATCGTAACGACTGGGTAGAAGTAGGTGTAAACGGTAGCTTGAACTATACATTCGAAAAGGATAAGTTGAATCCTCAGAATAATCAGGAACCTTATACCTTCTCGTATGGTGGTAACTTGCAGTTCTATACTCCATGGAAGATGACTATTTCTACTAACATGACCAACCAGGCTCGTCGTGGTTATACCGATGCAAGCATGAACCGCAACGAATTGATTTGGAATGCACAAGTGGCTCAGAGCTTCTTGAAGGGTGCTTTGACATTCAGCTTCGAATGGAACGATATCTTGCAAGAACAGAGCAACATCACTCGTTCGTATACATCAAGCGGTAGCT
>JAFYWH010000081.1 GCA_017558175.1 Bacteroidaceae bacterium | reverse complement strand
GCAAGCAGGCGCTTGCAGCGTTCTAACTTGTTTTCCAACAGGCGGATGTAGTTCTTCAGCGCGTAGTTGGCCAGTTCCAGATTCTTTATCTGTTGTTCGATGCTAAGGGTGGATTGTTTTTCCATGGTTCTTTTTTTAAAATTAATTGTTTTCAATGCTGATGTTACATCCCCCTGGCCCCCTTCATCAGGGGGATGATGGGATGCCTATTAATCCGAATGGGCGTTGGGCGACCAATCCCAATATTCATCCCAATCGTGGAAGGATTTTTCCAACGCTTCGGGTAGCGCAATGGGATTGAGCATGAGGGGTTCGGCAGAGCGCACATAGCCGGCTCTAGTAAGCCTTCGGCCGGGAAAGGCCAGATCGTACCCCTGCCAGATGGCTTCGGTATCGACCTCCGCCAAGGGGATGCCACACTCTACCACCGTCATGGCGCTGAGCAGCTTCACGAGCTTCTCTATGGCCAGGCCTACCAGGGGGCGTGGCAGGTTCTCCTTTCCGCCCAGCGAGGTAAGGTTCAGCACGGTCTTGGTGTAGGCATCGGTGTTGTTCTCCGTAGGCGGTGCCCAGCGTGCCACAATGTTGCCCACCGTAAACGGAAGGCGTTGCGTCTTGAAGTGTTTCCAGTAGCTCTCGAGCAGTTTCCACGCAGCGCGATAGCCGTAGGCCATGGAGGTGAACTGCACAAAGCTGCGGTCGGTTTGCTCTATACGCGCACCCTCCCATCGGTCGGAAGAGTGGCGGATGTTGAGCGGATTGTTGTTGCGGATTCCTCTTTTTATCATGTATCTTCGAGTTTGCGTTTCAGGTATTCGGGGGTCTTGCGGAAGCGTTGCAGGCCTTCGGCAAGGGGTGTTTCCGTATCTACCGGCTCTATGTAGCCACGGCCTTTCCAGTTGCAGAGCATGAGCGAGAGCGATCCGCGTACTACCCGGTGGCGCTTGCGCATCTCCTGGGCTTCGTCGCGCGTGAACTCGTCGGGCAAAAGGTCGAGCAGGTTCTGAGGACCCGGACGCTTGTGCTTGCCCAGGTCTTGCGTTTCTTCTTCCTCTATTTGTGCCCCGAAATACTTCATCTTGCACCAGAGGTCGTAATGGAGCGACCAACGCACGAAGCGCTCGATGCTCTTGTCCCACTTCGAGCCATGGGCCACATAGAGCACCATGGCCTTGAGGTAGGCGATGACGGTGGCGCGGAAGCTGAGGTTCTCGAACACACGGCTCTGCGAGAGGCGGGCAAAGTCAGCATTCTCGCCCACAAGCTTGGTGGCCAGCTGTTGCGCCTGACGGCAGCGGACTATGCCTTGCGAACGGTTCAGGCACTCGATGTACGGACGGAGCTTCTCGTCGAAAGCAGCATCGTAGGTGCCATATACGGGCATGGGCGAACCGATGGCCCGCTCGGGGATGGTGCAGAAGTTGATGCGCGAGATGGGTCCATCGGTCAGGGCACTGCGGAAGTACGAACGCCCCTTATGCTCGGTGGTGGATGCGTTCCAATTGAAGCGGATGCTCACACGCTCGCACACCGAATTGAGGCCTACACGCACTTGTCCGTAGGTATTGCCGGGGTCGAATGCCAGGCACATGATCTGGAAGTGGGCCTTGCTCTTGGCGGAGGTCTTGAGGGCATCGAACTGGTCTATCTCATTCATGCGGGCGTAGAGGAAACGACCGTCGGCATCGGCCAGACGCTGCACAAAGGCGGCATTGGTCATGTCGGGATCGATCTCCTGAATCACCAGGCCTTCCGGTCGGCCCCGCTTGTCCTTGTTCGCTCCCTTCGACACCACTTCCTTCTTCCACTCCTTCTCGCGTTGCAGGTTGGCCCTGTCGCGTTCGCGGATATCGGCCATGATGCGGTTTACCGGCTCGTTGATGCAGCTCTTGCCCGATGCGGTGGGCGCTATGAGCACGTTCATGAAGGTGGCTTCGTGCAGCACATTGTCTATGTACGGAAAGTACGTGCGCCACAGGTGTGCACCGAGCGCGGGGAATACGGCATGGGCCACGGCGGGGCAATAGATATCGGGCGTGTTCGAGAGGAGCAGCCGGATAAGGGGCGGACATTGCTTGAGGGGTGGCATGGGCGGTGGCGACTCGGAGGCGATGTAGAAGGTGGATACTTCGGGCGCTCCCTCCTCGGCTTCCGGCTCTGCGCTAAGGGTGCGGAGGATGCTCTCCATGAATCGCGACATGCCGCTATAGCGGGTGATGCACGCGGAGTGGATGATGTTCTTCATCTCTTCTTCGGAGAGTCCGTAGCGGGGCATGATCTCGAGCAGATGGGCTTCGTTGCGGTCGGTAATGCAGCGTAGCTGTACGGCCAGGCGGAAGAGCTTGTCGTTGCGCTCGCCCTCTACCGGCTCGCCTCCCTTCCGGCGGAACCACTCGGCTATGATGTCGGTGTAGGGGGTGCCTTTGAAGGAGGTGGGAAATGAAGAATTTTTCTCTTCCTTGTGTTTGTCATTCAATTCTTCATTCATCATTCTTATTTCTTCATTTTTAATTGATTCTTCCCCCACCTCAAACAGCTCCTGACACATATAGAGCGTGTGCTCCATAGGTACCATGTAGATGCAGCGCGACACATCCTTTACGGCTGCATCGGCTTGGAAGCCTACATCGTGCGAGAAGCGTTTCTGGGCTTCTTCGGCACTCATCCCCTCGGGTAGGGCAATGAGCACGTGGGTGCCACGGCGTACGCTCTCCTCTACGAGCAGTATTTTCCACTTGCCTTGTTCCTGCAGCTGGCGCGACTTCTCGAGTATCTCCATGGAGTGGCCTTTCTCGTCGAAGTCGAGCATGAGGCGCTGTAGCGGGCGCTCGGCATCGGCTATGGAGCGATGGTTGTTGCGGAACTGCGAGCAATGGGGTGTCCACACGGGGAGCCGGCGCTTGAGTTCTTCGTTGCCGGCCTCTATCAGTCGGCAGAGCTCGGCTAAGGAGGGTCGTTGACGGATGTCCTCCCACTCTCTCCGGCCTACCGGTGCCACGGGTGCGCCATGCCAGTCGCCCACACAAGTGAATGGGGTTACTTCCATACTTCACCTCCTCTTCTGCGTGCTCGGCGGGCTTCCAACCGGCGCTGGATGGCATACTTGCGGCGCTCGTCGCTGCTACGGCTGCGGAACCAGGCGCTGATGTCTTTCGACTCCCTACGGCGTGCTGCGCCAATCTCGGCCATCGACATGCGTCCGCTGAAGTACCACTTCTCGATGATGCTTCCGCCAAGGGTCATGAGCAAACGGCAATGCTCCGTGGCGAAGAGTTCTTCGTAACGCGGATTGCCCTGCTCCTGATAGGGTGTGACGAGGGTTTCACCGTCCTCGTCTACGGTAATGCGTCCGCGGTAGGTTCGCTTGCCGCCCCCCGCGGTGATGGGCGACTGCTCATGTTCCCACGCACATGGGAAAATGTTGATGTTACCATTGGCCATAAAGGCGGTCTGTGTGTCCATACGGACATCTTGAATAAAAATCTGTTTCATGATATTTAAATGATTATAGGGTTATTTGAATTTGTGTTTTTTGCCAAACATTTTGTCATCCAGACGAGCAATGCGAGGAAGGATCTCGAGTGCATAAAGGGGTGGGCCCAAGAAAAAAGTATTCTATCCCCCTTGTGAAGGGGGCCAGGGGGATGTTTCACGAGCCATGCGTTCTATAAATGAAACGAAACATCCCCCTACCCCCTTGATTAAGGGGGATTATAAAATGTTTGTAATCAATAAGTCAAAGAACGACCTCCTTCGTTGAGGAGACACTGCGAAAGTACGGGGAAAAAAAATTCCCCACAAAGAATACATCTCTGTGGGGAAACGAGGGCGGTGAGCGCGGAAACTCCGGCGGAGAATTAACGTTTCAGCACCCCATTTTCGGTGAGAATCCGCAAGAATTCCGAGGCTACACGATACATGCTATCGTACGGCATGCGGGTGCGGAAGTAGCTGTTGTCGAACCGCCATTTGGCAAAGGGGCGCACAAAGGGAGTCTTGGAAATGTCGCGCAACGCCTGGTAGCTGAAGGGTATGCGGCACTCCGGCGGTGCAATGCAGGGCACCCACCGCTCGAAGCCCTTGAAGTCGCCATCGGCCGTACCCAAGTTATGGTCAACCAAGATGCGGTACACGGCTTGCCAATGCGCTGCCTTGTGGAAGACGGGGCGTTCGTGGCCATGGGCATCGGTTGCGGTAAGCGCCATGAGTTGGGCAATGCACTGGCGTACCTGCTGGTCGGTACTGAGGGGTTCGCACACTTGCGGAGCCTCGTTGGCTTCCGCCTTCAGCGCCTGAATCTGCTCAAGCGCAGCATCTATCTGCCGGCGCATGTCCAGCAGCATAGACTCGATTGAAAAATTTCTGTTTTCATGATTCACTTAATTGGTAAAGGCGGCAAAGATAGTGAGGGTATATTCAGTTATTCAATTATTCAGTTAGTTTTTCATGTCCCCCTAAGCGTTGCAGCCTTGGCCGGCTTACAATCCGTAACTGCATACCGCATAAAAGTAACGGAATGTGTACATAAATTTTATATAATATATATAAAGATTTTTATATATATTATATAGGTTTTCTTCCCCCTCGCAAGGGCTAAATAAAACATCTGAATATCTGAATAATTGAATAATGCGGCACTTTACGGGCAGCGCCGAATGGCTTGAAAAAAAATGCGGATTCGCTCGAAAAAAAACGCCGAAAAGCTTGACAAGCGGGTTTGCAAAGTGGTATCTTTGTCATCGTAAGGTACCGACAAACAAATCTCATTTATTTACAAACTAAAACACACAACACACATGGCAAGATCAGTAACCTATTCAGTTGTTCCTCGTTACAACCCTTCGGAAAAGGGCACTCCGCCCAAGTTTTATGCCCAGGCGCAGGCTCGTGGCGATGTAAGCATTCGCGAAATGTCCGAACGCATCCAGAGCTCGTGTACCGTGAACAAGGCGGACGTGTATGCCGTGCTCGTAGCCTTGGAGGATGTGGTGGCGGAAGCCATTCAGAATGGCGAAATCGTCCGCTTGGGCGACCTTTGCACCCTTCAGGTGTCGCTCAGCGGAAAGGGTGCCCTCACCGAGGAAGATTACACCGAGTCGCTCATCAAGCGTGCGAAAATCAATTTCCGTCCGGGCCGTGTGCTCGCCAATGCGCTGGCATCGCTCTCGTTCTCGAAGGTGGCCATCAAGTATGCCAAGGAGGCGGAGGAAGAGCTTCCGGAGGATGAGGAGTAATTTTTTTCTTAGTTCACCACGGAGAACACGGAGTTTCACAGAGTGAATTCCCCTCTTGAGAGGGGCCAGGGGTGTGTGAAACACACTTAGCTAATGGGCGCTACATCCCCCTTGGCATTCAGAGTTGATGGGGCGCTACATCCCTGCTTGGCATTCAGAGTTGATGGGCGCTAAATCCCCCTTGGCATCAGAGTTAATGGCCGCTACATCCCCCTACCCCCTTCCGAAGGGGGATTCTAATGGCGCAGGCCTATTGTCATTCAGAACGGAACGAAGTGTAGTGAAGACGAGTTGTTGAGGGCTCGCCCGAAAAATCTCGGGGACACCCACTTTTTCAGCTGCGCTATGCACTCGAGATCCTTCGCTTCGCTCTGGATGACAAAACCAAACATCCCCCTTGCGAAGGGGGTGTAGGGGGATGTTCCATTAGCAATGAAACTCCAGTGGATGCACTCGAGATCCTTCCTCCCTACGGTCGTCTGGATGACAACACCAACAATCCCCCTTGCGAAGGGGGTGTAGGGGGATGTTCCATTAGCAATGAAAAAGAAAAAACTCTGTGAAACTCTGTGCCCTCCGTGGTGCAAAAAAAACATCAAAAACAAGAAACCATGAACAACAAAGAAATCTGGAGTAAAATCCTGAACATCGTAATTACCGTGCTCACCGCCATCGCCACCACTTTCGGAGTGACCTCGTGCATGGGCGTGTAGAAGCAAAAAAAACGTGGATGTGCTTTTATAGTGCATCCACGTTTTCAGTTATCTGTATATACTAAATAAAGAAGAATCGGCAAAAATAACCCGTCATTCATTTGGATAAAGTAAACCTTTTCGATAACTTTGCGTTATAAACATGCAAGTATGGCAAAAAGAGAAATTCGATTTTACAAGCACTACTTCAACGAGTTTTATGTGGCACAAACCGAAAAGGTGAGACGCAAAATAGCACAAACCTTGGTTTGGCTACAAACGCTCGACAGACTGCCCTGCTCCATACTGAAAAGTATAGAAGGAAAGAAAGGGCTATTTGAAATAAGAATAGAATTTGGAGGCGATATATTCAGAGTGTTCTGCTGCTTTGATGAGGGTTCGCTGGTTATCCTTTTTAACGGATTCCAAAAAAAGACCCAAAAGACACCTTCAGGAGAAATAGAGAAAGCAGACAAATTAATGAAGGAATACTTTAACGATAAGAAATGAGTTATGGAAAAGACGAAAGAAAATGCCTTGATGAATTGCAGCAACCTTGATGAATTGCTCAACGCCGAGTTTGGAGAAGTGGGAACAGCCTCTCGCGACGAGTTTGACAAGGAGACAGAAGCATTTTGCCTTGCTCAGACGCTTCGTGAAGAACGCATCCGTGCCGGATTGACTCAAGAACAGTTAGCCGAGAAAATCGGGACCAAGAAGACTTACATCTCCCGTTTGGAGAACGGAAAGGCCGATGTGCAGCTCACCACGCTTTTCAGAATCTTCGAAGGTTTAGGCCGTAGAGTGAGCCTCACGATTCTTTGATAAACCTAAACACCAAGCCATTACGCTTCCGTCTTACTGCAGATGGAGGCGTTTTTCTTTTAATAAAAAAAGTGGATGCGCATTTCTACACACCCACTCTACAACTATATTTGAACTGATAAAAATTATCGTGCTTCCTGATAGAGGAATCGCTTGATGCTCTTCTTCGGAGTCTTTTCGAACTCTTCGTGATAAATCTTCACACGCGCAATCTGTTCGTATGCAGCAATCTGCTGGTTCACCGCGATGCGGTTCGCCTCCATCTGCTCTTCCACCTGCTTTTCGGTCAAGCCGTTGGCAAACGCCAATTCGAAGTCCGGATAGATGAGCGCGGCAAGCTTGCCGTCGAGCGCCTGGATCACGATGCTTTCGTTCACGTAGAGCATGTTGTTGAGCTTGTCTTCGATTTCCTCCGGATAGATGTTCTGACCCGACGGACCGAGCAACATGTTCTTCGAACGGCCCTTGATGGTGATGTTGCCTTCCGCATCCATCACACCCAAGTCGCCAGTGTGCAACCAGCCTTCTTCGTCAATCACCTCGGCTGTAGCTTCCTCGTTCTTGTAATATCCCAACATCACATTATCGCCACGGGTTACGATTTCGCCCGGCACATTTTCAGGGTCTACGCTGAGGATCTTCACCTCCATGCGCGGAGCCGGCTTACCGCAAGAGCCTGCCTTGAAGGCATCCCATGCTTCGTACGAGATGATAGGGCCACACTCGGTCATGCCATAACCCACGGTGTACGGGAAGTTGATGCTGCGAAGGAAGGCTTCGATTTCCTGGTTGAAGGCTGCACCACCCACAATGATTTCGTAGAAATTGCCACCGAAAGCGTTCATGAGCTGTTCGCGCACCTTTTCGCGGATCTTGTCGTTCACGAGAGGCACCTGCATGAGGAACTTCATGGTCGGGGTTTCGAGCTTAGGCAACACGTTCTTCTTCACAATCTTCTCGATGATGAGCGGAACGGCCACAACCACCTTAGGCTTCACTTCGGCAAAGGCCTGGAGGATAACCTTCGGACTCGGCATGCGGGTGAGGAAGTAGATGTGGCAACCGTGGCAGAATTCGTAGAGGAATTCGAACGCCAAGCCGTACATGTGTGCCATAGGGAGCATGGAAACCACGCTGTCGCCAGCCTTCACGAACTTACCGAGCTTTTCGTGGCCGAACATTACGTTAGACCACATGGCCTTTGACGGAAGCATCACACCCTTCGAGAAGCTCGTTGTGCCCGATGTATAGTTGAGCACGAGGAGCTCGTCGGCGCTATCCTTATAATAAGAGACATGTTCCTTGCGGAAATTCATCGGATATTTCTGGCCGAAGAGGGCGTTGAGGTTCTCGCGGGCGTAAGTAAGTTTTTCGTTACGCGACACGAGGAGGCTGAAGTCGTTGATGAGGATCACACCTTCGAGGTCGGGCATAGCCGATTCGTCGAGGTTTTCCCAAACACCATCGCCCACGAAAAGAAGCTTTGCCTCAGAGTGGTTCACGATGTTATGAACCTGGTCGGGCTTGAATTCGTGAAGGATAGGAACGATGACTGCTCCGTAGGTTACGGCTGCAAGGAAGGTTACACCCCAGTTCGACATGTTACGGCTGCAGGCAGCAATCTTGTCGCCTGGCTTGATGCCGGTTTGCTCGAACATGATGTGAAGCTTTTCAATCTTGCGGGCAACGTCGTTATACTGAAGGGTTACGCCCTTATAGTCGGTCAAGGCATTCAAATCCCAATTCTTCTTGATGCTCTTCTCAATGAGAGCGATGAAACTCTTTTCGTTCTCCATATATAAATGTATGTAAATCTTTTAATTTATGCACATCTTTTAAAAAACTGTGCAAAGGTACGGCTTTTTTGGCATTGCACCAAATTTTCTGCACAAAAGTTTATGGTTTGTGCAAGGAATTGCGGTTTATGAAGGCAATAATCCCCCTTATGAAGGGGGCCAGGGGGATGTTCCTTTAGCAATGAACTCCAGCGAATGCACACGAGATCCTTCGCTTCGCTCTGGATGACAAGACTAAATCATCCCCCTTATGAAGGGGGCCAGGGGGATGTATCGTAATGAGAAAATTCGGAAACATACTGCCCTATGGACAATATCCTATGGAACATCCCCCTACCCCCTTCACAAGGGGGATTAGAGAAAAGCGCCCCTTCACAAAGGGGAATCACAGAAAGAAGCCCTTCACAAGAGGAATGCGCTGACAACCCTACAAACAAGCACAAAAAAAAGGCGGATACAGTTTCGCAACCTGTCCGCCTAATTTGCAAGAACCTGCAGTTTCACAACTCTGGAACCTGCTAGATTTTTAAATCTTTAAACATTTTGTTTAACCTTTTTAGTTCATCCTATTTTTTACTGAAAAAAAGTAAGTTTCCAAAAAATGAAAAAAACATTCTCTCTCTTAAGATAATGCATGTTTTATTATAAACATCTCTCTTTTAAGTGCAATGTCTCTCTGAAAAACAATCTCTCTTTAAAGTTTAAAAATCGTCTAACTTAAAACAGTTTAAATCATAATTTTGTTAACCTAACCTAAAATCTTTTGTTAACCTTAAAAATAACCTAGCCTAAATTTCTAGTTTTCAATTATGTTACAAAAAAGCAAGAATAGGTTAGCCCAAATCTAATCTAGTTTAAAATATTCTCTCTTAAAGTTATATGTAATATCATCAATTAGTCTTCCATCAACTTACGATAGCGTACACGCTTAGGCTCTTCGTTGCCAAGGCGCTTCATCTTGTTTTCTTCGTATTCAGAGTATGAACCCTGGAAGAAGAACACTTCGCTATTGCCTTCGAACGCAAGGATGTGCGTACAGATACGGTCGAGGAACCAGCGGTCGTGGCTGATTACAACGGCACAACCTGCAAAGCTTTCCAAACCTTCTTCGAGCGCACGGAGTGTGTTCACGTCGATGTCGTTGGTAGGTTCGTCGAGGAGGAGAACGTTGCCTTCTTCCTTCAACGCCATAGCCAAGTGCAAGCGGTTACGTTCACCACCCGAGAGCACACCGCAGAGCTTTTCCTGGTCTGCACCCGAGAAGTTGAATCGGCTCAAGTAAGCGCGTGCGTTCACATCGCGTCCACCCATGCGGATGAGGTCGTTGCCACCGCTCACCACCTGATATACGCTCTTGTTCGGGTCGATATCCTTGTGTTGCTGGTCAACGTATGCGAGCTTCACGGTTTCACCCACTTCGAAGTTACCCTTGTCTACGCTTTCCAATCCCATGATCAAGCGGAAGAGTGTGGTCTTACCCGCACCGTTAGGGCCGATAACACCCACGATGCCGTTAGGCGGAAGCATGAAGTTGAGGTTGTCGAACAACAACTTTTCGCCGTATGCCTTCTGCACACCGATGGCTTCGATTACCTTGTTGCCCAAACGTGGACCGTTCGGGATAAAGATTTCGAGTTTTTCTTCCTTTTCCTTCACGTCTTCGTTGAGGAGCTTGTCGTACGAGTTCAAACGAGCCTTACCCTTCGCCTGACGTGCCTTTGGAGCCATGCGCACCCATTCCAATTCGCGTTCAAGAGTCTTGCGACGCTTGCTTGCGCTCTTTTCTTCCTGTTCCATGCGCTTGGTCTTCTGTTCCAACCAGCTCGAATAGTTGCCCTTCCATGGAATACCTTCGCCACGGTCGAGTTCAAGAATCCATCCGGCAATATTGTCGAGGAAGTAACGGTCGTGCGTAATACAGATCACCGTTCCTTCGTATTGTTGCAAGTGTTGTTCCAACCAGTCGATTGATTCTGCATCAAGGTGGTTGGTAGGTTCATCGAGGAGCAACACGTCCGGCTTCTGGAGAAGCAAGCGGCAAAGAGCCACACGGCGGCGTTCACCACCCGAAAGAACCTTCACCGGCTGGTCTTCGGCAGGGCAACGGAGTGCGTCCATCGCACGTTCGAGCTTGCTGTCGAGGTTCCATGCATCGGT
>JAFYWH010000080.1 GCA_017558175.1 Bacteroidaceae bacterium | reverse complement strand
TCACCTGTAGGTTTCGGCAAACAGAATGTAGTTTCTACATCACCCTGAAGGCTCAAACCTTTGGTAATACCGTAAGAAGCTACTGCAAGACCACCTAAAATTTTGGGAGGAAATTCCCATCCAAACATTAATACTTTCATATAGGCTCCTCCTATTAATAGTTATACTTACTTAACAAATTCAATGTACGCAAGATTTCAGCAACGTTCATAGCGAATGAAACGGCACCACGTCCCTTGAACGGTGGGTTACCATCGAACAATTCTGGGATAGAAGCGATACAGTGAGAAGTCATTTCGTCTTCGAAACCAATCAAGTGACGTTCGATGAAGCCAAGAGCACTCATCTTGTAGATCTTGAGATATGCTTCGAAGTAGAAACCTGCCAACCATGGCCATGCAGTACCCTGGTGGTAAGCATAGTCGCGCTGGTGCTGAGGACCTACGTAGTTAGGATTGTAACCACCGCTCTTCGGGCTCAATGAACGGAGACCCTTAGGTGTCAACAATTCCTTAGAACAGATGTCTACGATGCCCTTCTTCTGACGAGTATCCAATGGAGAATAGTCGAATGCAGCAGCGAAGATCATGTTCGGACGTACGCTCCAGTCCATCATGTGACCGTCAACGTAGTCGAGCAAGTAACCGTGTTCATTCAAGAATGTATCCTTGAACGCTACACCTGCCTTAGCAGCGATATCCTTCAAAGCATCTGTCAATGCGTTTTCGCCCAACAAGTCGGCTACGAAGCAAAGTGCGTTGTACCACAAAGCGTTGATTTCAACTACATAACCTGTACGTGGAGTAACAGGGCGACCGTTTGCTGTAGAGTTCATCCAAGTTACGGCTCTGTCGTGACCGTTAGTGTAGAGCAAGCCATTAGCGTGGAGGAACAAGTTAGGATGATTTTCGAAACGCAAGTATTCCATGATTTCAGCAAGGAGTGCACCGTACTTAGCGATACATTCTTCCTTAGAAACCATCTTAGCATACTGCTGGATACACCATACAGCCCACAAGAGCACGTCTGGGTGTTCCATTTCGTATATCTTCAAGTTGTCCGGTTCGTCGTTGATGAAGTTGCGGATAGCCTTGCTTGCAGTAGTCATCATTTCTTCGAACTTTTCCTTTTCGTTGATAGCGAGAGTCAAGCCCGGAAGAGAGATGAACATGTCGCGTGCACGACACTTGAACCAAGGATAACCAGCGAGGATGTAAGCTTCGCCTTCAGAACGGTTAGTAAACTGGTGAGCAGCGTTGATCAAGCAGTGCTGGAAAGTGTCGCGTGGAGTACGTTCGTCCATTTCAGCTTCGAAAGTATCCTTCAAGCCCTTAGTCTTCACTTCAGAAGTACCGGCTGCGAATACGATGCTTTCGCCCTTCTTGATTTCCATTTCGAAGTAACCTGGTACGTAGAGGTCTTCGTTGAAGTCGTAACCACGTTCCTGTTCCTTAGGATACTCCATGCCACGATACCAGTCTGGCTGGAACACGAAGTTGTTCTTCTTGTTGAACTGCATGTAGAGGTCTGGGTAACCTGCGTACATACAAGTCTTGATACCGTTGTCTACAGCGCTATATTCGCGGCTTGCAGTTGGGTTTTCGTGAGTGTACTGACGTACGCTACGGAAAGCAAGGAACGGACGGAAACGCAAAGTTGTAGCAGAGTGTGCATCAACCAATGTGTAGCGAATCAAGATACGGTTTTCGTAGTGTTCGAAAAGAGTTTCCTTCTTCAAGATCACACCACCTACACGATACAAAGTAGTAGGCACCTTTTCACATTCATATTCGCGGATGTACTTGTGGCCTCTCGGAGCGTAGTTGTCGCCCTGATACTTATGAAGACCCAAGTTGAATTCAGCACCATGCTGTATCACTGTTGCATCGAGAGAAGAAAGCAACACGTGGTTTTCATCGTCAATTTCCGGAATTGGAACAACGAGCAAACCGTGGTATTTTCTCGTATTACAATCAACAATGGTAGTACAATGGTAAGCTCCCGAACGGTTCGTACGAAGAATTTCTCTTGGAAGAGTTTCTTCAAGATTCGTCATAAGAGTCTTGTCAAATCGTAAGTAACTCATAGTTGTTATATTAAGGTTATTAAAAAAATTCAATAATCGGCACATTTATATATGAGCCGGTCAAAATTAGTCATTTTATATTTATGAAAAAACTAAATGGGGAATTATTTTATGAAAATTGTTACTTTTCCTTAAAATCAGTCTGTTTTGGTGAGGTTTCAAGGAGATTTTTGCGAAACGTCAAAGGGTTTTAGGGTAAACGTCGAAGTGTTTTCAGCGAAACGCTGAAGGATTTATCCCCTCAACTCTTTTGTCATTCAGACGACCGGAGGGAGGAAGAATCTCGGAAGCATAGCGCAACTGAAAAACGTGGATGTCATCGAGATTCTTCGCTTCGCTCTGAATGACAAACTGAGTAATATATTTACATATTAATTAATCATGGAAAAGCTCGAACGTGAACTTGAACCCTACGGTATCGAACTGGCCATTGATACTACTCACAAAGACACCGGCATCGAACACATGGGTACCGATGCCATAACCCAATTCCACATACGGATTGAGGTGTGGCATGAAGAGCAAGCCTCCATAGAGACGTTCTTGCTTGATCATACCCAACAAGCGGTTCAAGGGGCGCAAGAGGATGAAAGGTGACTCGTAAACCACATGGCCTCTCCAGTATTGGCGAGAAGAGTTGTACCATCTTCTATCCAAAAGCTGGAAGGTACCTCCTATTTCATCGTTCCATCCTTCGGGAAGATTGCTCCGCTTGAAGTTGGCAAAATCGACGAAGTAAATGTTATCCATCTTGGTAAACAAGCCGAAACCGGCACGATAACTCATGGAGCGGATTTGGTTGAGCTGGATCTTGTGTTGCACATCGAATTCCACACGTTCGTGTTCATCATTGCTACCGAACACCCCCTTCAATCCGCGCTCGTAGTCGAGGATAAAAGTAGGCATACTGGAACCGACATTCATCTTACGGTTTCCATTCATATAATAATACATACCCGGGGTCCATTCGATGCGGAGACGAGGGGCAAAACTATTGTATTCCGAACGGATGCTCAAATCGTGAAGGTATCCCCCACCGGCTTGTGTCAAGAAGTCATTGAGTTGGAGACGGGTATTGTCCATCAGGTGTCGCCAATGCATCGAAACACCGGCCTTGATGAAGAGTCCGTTTACGGGTTCGATGTTATGGAAAAAGTTGAAATAAACGTCCTGGAAATAGTCCAGATCCATATTTTTAAAACTGAAAGTACTATCCGGAACAGAAGCCAATTGGTCCAACACCACACTACTGAAAATACGGTCTCCATTACCGGCACTCGCTTCAATTCCACCCATCAGTTTAGGCAAGTATTGGTATTCCAAATTGCCCTTTACATAGAGTTCGTTCTTGGTGATGTTATAGCCCACTTGTGGAACGATACGAAGCAATTGTCCATCCGGGAATAGACGGTTGTACTTGAATCGTTGACGATAGGAAACGCCTCGGCTATGGCTATAATCGAGCATCATCGGATTGAGGAGTGGCGAACACTTCACACTTCCGAAACCAGCCAAATTCAAGTTATAACTACTTACAAGCACGTCGCCCAGATGTCCCCAGAATTCGGCACTTTTTTTCTTGGGAGAAACCATATCGACACCTCCAACAATCCATTGCGAGTGGTTCTTGCGGAACATGTTGTTCTGATACAAGGCATACTCCTCCGAAGTAAGGGGGAAAGGACGGATGGTATCCATCGCTTCCCTACCCGAAAGCAGTTGGGTAGAGTCCATAGTAAGCTCATAGAACTCGGTCAAATCATGGCTATGCCTCTTTTGCGACTTGCGTCTTTTTCCTCCGGCATAGAACTGGATCGTGTTGTACTTTACCCAGGCATCGGCATTCATCTCGATGTGGTTTCCCATGAACTTGAAGTCGATGTCGAGATTCAAACGGACAGGCAGGAATTCGTTATCGTCTTCCTCTCCCATCACATTGCGGAGCTTGAAGTCTATCATATCGAACTTACCCTCGAAATATACCTCGCGGATGGTCCAGACTTCATCGCTCACCCAGAGGTATCCGCTTACAAGTTGGGTACCCTGGAATTTCGGAATCACTTGAATCTTGTATTTCCGGCAATCGTTCTCTCCTGCGATGGTGTCTAATATATAGGTATAGTATTTGGCGGATTCCTTGTCGAGCGGAGACAACAATTTGTCGCCCATGATAGACGAGGAATAGATGTTCATATTCAAGAAATCGGTGATGTCCGTGAGCTCTCCCTTGTTTCTCGGGAAAGTGGACGATACGGCCTTGACCTTGCGGTTATAGATATCGGGAGCCGTATAATGCATTTCGCTGAGTGACTCTATCAAATAGTCGTTCACTCCTTCTTCCAAACGGAACATGGAGGGAATGTACTTCACCAGCTTGTTGGTTTTGTGTACCTTCACCTTACCTTTCATATATAGATCGGCCTTGTATTCATCGACTATCTTGGAGTAGAAAGGCGAGAACTGGAAGAGATTCTGAAGAATAGAATCGGGCACATGTGGTTTCTCGGGAGTACGACCATCGGTTTCCTGTGCCACCATGGACATAGGAAAAAGCATCATCAGCCAACTGACAATTAGGTATATTCTCCGAATTTTACACATTTCTATACAAGCCTTTTCAACAAATCGAAAGCAAATATAAACAAAAAAAGAGAACTCCTATCAAAAAAACAGAGAATGATATGATAATTTATCAGATGAAAAGCAGTAATTTTGCCCGCAACAACCATTAAAGAAATAGACAACATGTCAAAAATGAGATTTTTTGCTCTCCAAGAATTGGCCAACAGAAAGCCTATTCCTGTAGACTATCCTATTGAAAAACTTTCGGAATATTATGGAGTTCATGTATTCGACCGCAAGAAGATGCAGGAATTCCTTCCTACCGAAGCATATAAGGCGGTTATCAACGCCATCGAAAAGGGTATTCCCCTCAACCGCGAAATGGCGGACATGATTGCCAACGGCATGAAGAGCTGGGCAAAGACATTCAATGTAACTCACTATACACACTGGTTCCAACCATTGACCGACGGTACGGCAGAGAAGCACGACGGATTCATCGAATTCGGTGACGACGGTGGTG
Source organism: Bacteroidaceae bacterium (assembly GCA_017558175.1). Lineage (GTDB taxonomy): Bacteria > Bacteroidota > Bacteroidia > Bacteroidales > Bacteroidaceae > Phocaeicola. Next base: position 3,365 of record JAFYWH010000080.1, on the reverse strand, counting down.
TAATCGAACGCTTCTCGGGCAAGCTCCTCGTACAACAGGAACCGGATGCATCGAGTTTCCCGAACGGCGGTATCCGCAATACCTTCGAAGCACGTGGATATACCGCATGGGATGTATCATCCCCAGCCTTTATCGTAGACAAGACCTTGTGTATCCCAACCATCTTCATCTCATATACCGGTGAGGCACTCGACTACAAGACTCCATTGCTCAAGGCATTGGCCGCTGTAGACAAGGCTGCTACCGAAGTATGCCAGATGTTCATGCCCGATGTAAAGCGTGTGTACGCTAACTTGGGTTGGGAACAGGAATATTTCTTGGTAGATACTGCCCTCTACAATGCACGTCCGGACCTTTGTATCACCGGTAGAACATTGATGGGACACTCATCGCCAAAAGACCAGCAGTTGGATGACCACTACTTCGGTTCTATCCCTACCCGCGTGACTAACTTCATGAAGGAATTGGAGATAGAATGTCACAAGTTGGGTATCCCTGTAAAAACCCGTCATAACGAAGCGGCACCTAACCAATTCGAATTGGCGCCTATCTTTGAAGACGTAAACCTTGCCAACGACCATAACCAATTGGTGATGGACTTGATGAAGCGTATCGCTACCAAGCATAAGTTTACCGTATTGCTTCACGAAAAGCCTTTCAAGGGTGTGAACGGTTCGGGTAAGCACAACAACTGGTCGCTTTGTACTGATACGGGTGTAAACCTCTTCTCGCCTACCAAGACCGCAGAAGGTAACATGCTTTTCCTTACCTTCGTGGTGAACGTATTGATGATGGTGTACAAGAATCAGGACTTGCTCCGTGCATCCATCGTAAGTGCCGGAAATAGCCATCGTTTGGGTGCAGCCGAAGCTCCACCGGCCATCCTTTCCATCTTCTTGGGAGGTCACCTCTCGCATATGCTCGATGAGGTAGCCGAACACTTGGGAGACGCCAAGCTTACCGCAGACAAGAAGAAGGCCCTCCAATTGGGCATCAGCCGTATCCCGGCTATCTTGTTGGATAATACAGATAGAAACCGTACCTCTCCGTTTGCCTTTACCGGTAACCGATTCGAGTTCCGTGCAGCAGGTTCATCGGCCAATTGTGCAGCATCGATGATCGTTATCAATGCAGCCATGGCTCATCAGTTGAACGAATTCAAGCGTAGCATCGACTCACTCATTGCCGAAGGTATGGAGCAGGAAGAAGCCTTGTACAAGGTATTGAAGGATACCATCATCGCATCAAAGAACATCCGCTTTGAAGGCGACGGATACTCGGAAGAATGGAAGAAGGAAGCCATGAACAGAGGCTTGAGTAACATCTGCCATGTACCGGAAGCCATCATGCACTTCAACGACGAGCAATCGAAGAGCGTACTCATCGGTGAAAATATTTTTAACGAAAACGAGCTCAATTGCCGTATAGAAGTAGAATTAGAAAAGTTTACAAAGAAGGTTCAAATCGAAAGCCGTGTATTGGGCGACTTGGCCATCAACCACATCATCCCTACCGCGGTGACTTACCAGAACCGATTGTTGGAAAACTTGCGTGGCTTGCGTGAGACCTTCTCGCCAGAAGAATACGAACTCTTGGGTGCCGACCGTAGAGAGGTGGTAAAGAACATCCAATTGCGTCTTCTTTCCATCAAACAACTGGTGCACGAGATGACCGAAGCACGCCATATTGCCAACCGTCTTTCGAGCCAAGTGGAGAAAGCATACAGCTACGAAGAAAACGTAAATCCTTACATGGAAAAAATTCGTGAGCACATCGACCAACTGGAAATGGAGATAGACGACGAGATCTGGCCATTGCCAAAATACCGTGAATTGTTGTTTACAAAGTAATAAAATGGGGGAATTTCCCCCATTTTTCGTTATTTTCATAGCTTTTGTTTTGTTTTTACGTTTTTCTTTCTACCTTTGTGCTGTATAACACGGTTTTATAGCATATATAAACGATGGCAAAGAAAGAATTAACGGAAATAGAGATAGCAGAATGCATCCCAGATTTATGGATGCCACTCACGCAAGAGCAGAGAGAATTTCTGGCGAAAAACTTTACTGTCCAGAAATTCAAGAAGAATGAAACCATTTATTGCGAAGGTGAAAAACCTCAGCACTTGATGTGTCTTCTCACTGGTAAAGTAAAGATTTATAAAGAAGGTGTAGGTGGCAGAAGCCAGATTATCCGCGTAATCAAGGACAAGGAATACTTTGCCTATCGTGCTTATTTTGCAGAAGAAGATTTCGTTACAGCTGCTGCTGCTTTCGAACCATGTACCATTTGCTTTATCCCGATGAAGGCTATCATGGAACTCTTGAAGGTAAACAACGAATTGGCATTGTTCTTCATCCGTCAGCTCTCTATCGACTTGGGTATTGCCGATGAACGTACCGTAAACCTTACACAGAAGCACATCCGTGGACGCTTGGCAGAATCATTGATTTTCTTGAAAGATACTTACGGAGTGGAAGAAGACCAGTGTACGCTCAGTATTTACCTCTCGCGTGAAGACTTGGCCAACTTGTCGAACATGACAACATCGAACGCTATCCGTACGTTGTCCAACTTTGCCAACGAGAAGTTGATTACCATCGATGGACGTAAGATTAAGATTATTGAAGAAGAAAAGCTACGAAAGATTAGCAAGATAGGATAAAGAAAAAGGTGGATTTAAATCCACCTTTTTTGTTTTATTTGATTGCCTGACGAATACGAACCAACTTTTCGAGCAAGCCTTCGAGCAAATCGAGCTTAAGCATATTAGCGCCATCGCTCTTCGCTACCGACGGGTCTTCGTGTGTTTCCATGAAAAGACCATCTACACCTACTGCTACACCCGCTTTGGCAACCGTTTCAATCAAGGCAGGCATACCACCTGTTACCCCACTTGTCTGATTAGGTTGTTGCAAGGAATGGGTAACATCCAATACAACCGGATGACCGAATGTCTGCATCTCCGGAATACCACGATAGTCTACCAACAAATCCTGATAACCGAAGGTTGTACCACGCTCTGTAAGCATTACTTGAGCATTGCCCGCTTCTACCACCTTGTCGGCCGCAAAACGCATGGCACCCGGTGATAAGAACTGACCTTTCTTGATGTTGACAATCTTACCGGTCTTGGCAGCTGCTACGAGCAAATCTGTCTGTCTACAAAGGAAAGCAGGAATCTGCAATACATCCACATACTCAGCAGCCATCATGGCTTCTTCCGGAGCATGGATATCGGTTACTACAGGTACATCAAACGTATCGCGAACCTTCTTCAATATCTTCAATGCCTTTTCATCGCCGATGCCCGTAAAGGAATCCAAGCGCGAACGGTTGGCCTTACGGTACGAACCCTTGAATAC
>JAFYWH010000079.1 GCA_017558175.1 Bacteroidaceae bacterium | reverse complement strand
GTTTTGAAGGTCTTTCAAGTTGATCAACTGTTGCTTGTCCATGTCGCTCATGTATGTTTCATACGGAGTCTGAGCTTGGAACAAGTTCAAAGGAGCACCAGCCTTAGTAGTGTCTTGGCGGCTGTACAATTCGAATTCAGCACCGTTACCGAATGGAACATATCTCAAAGAGTCAGCGTTGAAGCCCTTAGGATAGATAGTGTCCAATACAGATACCCACATAGTATCACGCTTGAAATCCATCAAACCTTGCTTTTCAACTTCTTTCCAGTTACCAGTCTTCTTAGCCTTTTCGATAAGAGCCATAGCTTTCTTTTCTGTCATACCTGCTTCCAACTGAGCGTCAGTCAACGCACCTTCCTTCTTCACGAACGGAAGCTTAGCTGTCTTGATGAAGTCAATCAAAGTATCGAAGCTTGCGGTATAAACACCCTGATGAGTGTTACGATATTCTACCTGAGCTTTACGGATGTCGATTAAACGAGCGATAATTTCTTTTTCTCTTGCTTTCTTCATGTTATCGAAGTTAATCGGTCCCATGATACTACCATAGCATACATACACCAAAGCTGCTGCGCAAAGGCCCAAAACGATATTAATAACTGTTTTCATGATAAATATGTGTAATTTTTTAGTTTATATTCTTATATTCGCATTGCAAAATTAAAAATAATAAATTTAATAACATACAGTTCTTCGAACTTTTTATCATTAATTTATGATTCAAACTTATTTAGGGCAGCAAATTAAGACAAATTTTCCATATAAACCAACTTTTGAACAAGAAAATGTGGTAAAAATGTTGGCTGACTTCCTTTTTAGTCGAAAATCAGAGGAATTGTTCCTCTTGAAGGGTTATGCCGGAACGGGTAAGACATCTCTCATCGGGGCCTTGGTCAAGACTCTCGATCAGCTGGAGCAGAAGTGTATCCTGTTGGCTCCCACAGGAAGGGCTGCCAAAGTGTTCTCGTATTACGCAGGACACCCTGCTTACACCATTCATAAGAAGATCTATCGCCAGAAAAGCTTTTCTAATGAATTGGATAACTTCTCAATCGACGATAACTTGCATCAGCATACGCTATTCATCGTCGATGAAGCTTCGTTGATTGCTAACGACGGATTGTCCGGTTCTATGTTTGGTACGGGGCGTTTGCTCGACGATCTCATTCAATATGTTTATTCGGGTCAAGGATGTCGGTTGATGCTTATCGGTGATACGGCTCAGCTTCCACCGGTAGGCGAGGAGGAGAGTCCCGCTCTTTGTGCCGATGCCTTGAAAGGATATGGATTGGAAGTCTATGAAGCAATGCTGACTGAAGTGGTTCGTCAATTGCATGACTCGGGCATCCTTTGGAATGCTACGGAACTGCGTCGATACATTGCTGAAGATGATTTCTTCACGCTCCCGATGATTAAGGTAGAAGGTTTTCCCGATGTGAAAGTGGTACCTGGCAATGAACTGATTGAAGCCATCAATGATAGCTATGATCAAGTAGGGTTGGATGAAACCATTGTGGTCTGTCGTTCTAACAAGCGAGCGAACATTTATAATAAAGGAATCCGTAATATGATTCTTTATCGCGAGGAAGAATTGGAGTCGGGCGACCTGCTTATGGTGGCAAAGAACAACTACTTCTGGACGGAGGGATGTAAGGAGATTGACTTTATTGCTAATGGTGATATTGCCGTGGTGCGCCGGGTGCGCCGAGAACGTGAAATGTATGGTTTCCGCTTTGCTGATGTAACCCTCTGCTTCCCTGACTACAATGATTTGGAGTTGGAAATGACCGTCTTGCTCGATACGCTCCACACCGAGACACCAGCCTTACCGAAGGAGATGAATGACAAACTTTTCTATTCCGTTTTGGAAGATTATGCTGACATTACCGTGAAGCGCGAACGGATGAAGAAGATGAAGGCTGACCCTTATTACAATGCCTTGCAAGTGAAGTATGCTTATGCCGTAACTTGTCACAAGGCGCAGGGCGGACAATGGAAGCGTGTTTTCCTCGACCAAGGTTACATGACAGAGGATATGCTTTCGCCCGATTACTTCCGTTGGCTTTATACTGCCTTTACCCGTGCCACCGACACGTTGTATCTTGTTAATTGGCCGAAGGAACAAATAGAAGAATAAAAAGAAACGTGCTGACGATTTTTTATTTCGTCAGCACGTTTTATTATTTCGCCTTCACGTTTCTCTATTAAAGTCCAGCCAATTCAATTACCTTATCTACAGCCGAAAGCAATCCTTCTGGGTTCTTACCACCAGCAGTTGCGAAGTGAGGAGCACCACCGCCACCACCTTGGATGAACTTGGCAGCTTCCTTCACGAGGTTACCCGCCTTCAAGCCGTTCTTCACGAGGTCTTCGCTCAACATCACGGTCAACATTGGCTTGCCGCCTTCCACGCTACCGATTACTACCAACAAGCTACCTGCAACTTCGCCCTTCAATTGGAATGCGATGTCCTTAGCTACGTCGGCGCTGATAGGAGCTACGGTCTTGATGACCTTCACGCCACCCATTTCCTTAGCATTGGCAATCAATTCGCTCTTCAACGATGCTGCTTTTTCCTTCATGAACTCTTCTACCTGCTTCTTCAAGCCAGCGTTTTCTTCGATAGCCTTGCGGATAGCAGACTTCAAGTCAGGCACGTTGTTGAACAATGCCTTGAGGTCGGCCATGGTGTCTTGGAACTTGTCAATCATCATTTCCACTCTTTCGCCAGTGATTGCTTCGATACGACGAACGCCAGCTGCTACTGAGCTTTCGCTGATGATGCGAACCATACCAATCTTACCGGTTGCCGATACGTGTGTACCGCCACAGAATTCGATAGAGTTACCGAACTGGATAACGCGTACTTCTTCGCCATACTTTTCGCCGAAGAGAGCGATAGCGCCGAGTTCCTTCGCCTTTTCGATAGGCAAGTTGCGGTATTCCTGCAAAGGTACGTTGGCACGAATCTTGGCATATACCAAGT
>JAFYWH010000078.1 GCA_017558175.1 Bacteroidaceae bacterium | reverse complement strand
TTTTATGGATGGAGGTGCTATGTCTTCCATGACGGTAGCTATTTGTTCCGAAACAACCGAAGGAGGAACTGCAAATATTCCTGTAACCCCTAAGGTATTCTGTATGGTAAGGGCTGTAATGGCACTTGCCGCATAGCCTCCCAAAGCCGTAATGGCTTTGATGTCGGCCTGGATTCCGGCACCACCACTTGGGTCGGAACCAGCTATGGTCAATACTTTGTATGTTGGTTTGTTTTCCATTGTTTGTTGTTATTAAAGATTTAAACTATCATGGTGGATGTTTGTCACACACCCCTGTCCCCTCTCAAGAGGGGAATCTTACCAATCAAATAGAAATGACATGAAATTCCATCTTAGATAAATCGACAGTCAGCAACTTTCCTGCCAGACTTTCGCCGAAGCCACAAATCCGCTTGATGACTTCGTTGGCCTGCAAGCAACCTATTATTCCTGCAGTAACACCCATGGCTGGAATTTCATGCGGAAGCTCCTGCCCTTCTTCCGGCCAAACGTTACGGAATCTTCGGCATACAGTTGTATCGTTGAATACGGAAACATATCCACAGAAGCCTTCCATGGCTCCATAAACAAACGGAAGGGAAAGTTCTTCGGTTATGTCGCTCACCAAATAACGGGTAGCCATATTGTCGCAAGCATCTACTACTATATCATATCTACCAACTATCTCAAGAGCTCGGCTATAATTCTCCCTACTTATTCTTTCCGGATAAACATCAATTTGAATATGGCTATTCTGTTTTCTTAACCGATTGGCTGCTGCATCGACTTTCAGTTTGCCTTGATCCGTTTCTTCATACAGAATCTGCCGGTTGAAATTGCTTGTACTGACCCTATCATGGTCGAGTATTCCCAAGATCCCTATTCCGGCTGCCGCCAAATAGAGGGCAACAGGTGAACCCAGTCCACCAGCGCCTATAATCAAGACTTTGGAAGCTTTGAGCAATGCCTGACCTTTATTCCCTATTTCGGGAATAGCCAACTGACGGACATATCTTGCTTGTTCTTTCATTTCGGTGTTTCTGCAATGATGTCGAACGATGAATCCCAATCTTTCCATACAGGTTCCAATCCTAACTCCTTCAAACGCTGACTGACTTCGATGGCTGTCCGTTCGTCGCTCACCGTAAACTGTTCCAGGGCTTGCGGATAGGTGTAATATCCACCCGGTTCGGTCTTGCTTTCGGCACTCATGGTCGTAACTCCCAATGGAGCCATGTGGTCACGAATAAAAGGAGTTTCGCGAGTGGAATACGAAATGTCGACATCGTGGTCGAATATACGCATGGCAAAGGTGAGCTGAGCCAGTTCCTTGTCGTTCATAATCACGTTCGGTTGGAAACCTCCATTTTCTGCAGGACGCATTCTGGGGAAGTTCACGCTATACTTTGTACGCCAATACTTCCGTTGCAGATAACGGAGATGATGAGCCAGGAAGGTGACATCAGTACGCCAATCCTCCAAGCCAATTAGTACGCCCATACCGATGGAATGTACATAGGCTTCGCCCATCCGGTCGGGAGCATTGACCCGCCAATCGAACTTCGACTTCATGCCACGTGGATGATAGAGGTTGTATCTCTCCTTGTGATACGTTTCTTGAAAACAGATAACACCATTCAAGCCATGACGAGTCAGCTCCCGGTATTCTTCGGTCTGCAAAGGCATGACTTCTATCTTCAGATTAGCAAAATATTTCTTGGCAAGATCGAGCGCCTTGGCCAAATAAGGCACTCCGGCCTTTGCCGGATTCTCGCCTGTTACCAACAATATATTTTCAAAGGGACCTAATGCCTTGATGGCTTTGTATTCGTTTTCCATTTCCTCGAAGGTCAAGATAGTACGAGGCATAGGATTGCTGATGTGAAAGCCACAATACACGCACGAGTTTGCACAGGAGTTGGTCAGGTACAGCGGGATGAAAAGAGACATGGTGCGCCCGAAACGTTCTTCTGTGTAGCGTTTGCTAAGCACAGCCATTTCTTCCAGATAAGGGGCTGCTGCAGGTGAAATGAGAGCCATGAAGTCATCGACGGTGCAATGTTCCTTATTCAAAGCTCTGCGGACATCAGCTTCGGTCTTGGCATAGATGCTCCGAGTAATTTCCTCCCACGAAAGTTTTTCTATTTCTTCGCTAAACATACGCTATTCATTTAAAAATGCAGTAAGTGGTGATGAAGCGGATGCTACAAAGTTGTGACCAACCGTACCCAATCCGGCTTCGTAAGCCCGACGGCCGGCCATTACAGCTTCCTTGAAAGCGATGGCCATTTCAAGCGGATTGCCTGCTACGGCAATGGCTGTATTGACCAAGCATGCCGAAGCTCCCATTTCCATGGCTTCTGCAGCGTGGCTGGGTGCACCTAATCCAGCATCAACTATAACTGGTACATTGGCCTGCTCGATGATGATACGGAGAAAATCGCGTGTCTGTAAACCTTTATTAGTTCCAATAGGTGCACCTAATGGCATGACGGTAGCAGCTCCGGCTTCTTCCAGATGCTTGCAAAGTGTTGGGTCAGCTTGGCAATAAGGCAATACAACGAAACCGAGTTTGACCAATTGCTCGGTAGCTTTCAAAGTCTCGATAGAATCCGGCAACAAATACTTTGGGTCAGGATGGATTTCAAGTTTCAGCCAATTGGTACCGAATGCTTCACGAGCCATTTGTGCTGCAAAGACTGCTTCTTCGGCATTACGGACACCTGAGGTATTGGGCAATAACTGGATTTTCGGATTCAGAATATGGTTCAGCAAATCATCTTCCTTGTCATTTAAATCCACGCGTTTCATGGCTACGGTTACCATCTCTGTACCTGAAGCTGCAATAGCTTCCTTCATCTGTTCGTTTGAACGGAACTTGCCTGTTCCTAAAAAGAGGCGTGACTCAAATTCACGACCTGCAATAATCAATTTTTCCATGATTCAGTTAGTTTGATAATTTTCTTCATTTCTTCGATAGGATTCTTTGCTCTCAATATGCTTCCACTAAGGGCTATTCCGCTGATGCCGGTTTGCATCAGTTCCGGAATATCTGTTTCCGTAATACCGCCAATCGCTACAAGAGGAATGTCGATGTGCGCTTCCTTCATAAGGGAAGTAATCTGGCGGTATCCTTCCAAACCTAAAATAGGTGATAGATTACTTTTGGTAGTGGTATAACGGAAGGGACCGCAGCCAATGTAATCAGCTCCAGCTTCATAATGCGCCTTTACATCTTCGAATGTATTGGCAGTACCTCCAATAATAAAATTATTGCCAAGAATCTTTCTTGCTTCGCTAATGGACATGTCAAGTTTACCCAAGTGAACACCATCGGCTTGTATCTGCTTGGCGATTTCTACATGGTCATCGATAATGAATGTGGCACCATATTCCCGGCACATCTTTTGGGTTTGAAGAGCGATGGTATAGATATGTTTTTCATCTGCATTCTTCATGCGTAATTGTACCCATCGGCAGCCTCCTTCGAGTGCAATACGAACCGAATCTTCGTAAGAGTATTGTTCGGTGAAATGTGTAATGAATTGTACCATAACTAACCTCCGCATACGGCTTTGATAATGATTAACTCATCGTTTTCATTCAACACGAATTGTTCCCATTCCGTACGGGGTATCAGGCGATTGTTTACTGCCACAGCAATGCCTGTTTGTGGCAGTTCAAGTTCTTGAGAGAGTATAAGGAGATTGGATGCTCCGGTCTCTAACTCTTTGTTGTTTACTTTAATCTTCATTTTCAATTAATTAAATGGTAAATACTACAAAGAGATGCTTCGCCCAGAGCGAAAAAAAACGCATGCCGGATGGACATACGTTAACCATATTACATATCCACAATTCCTACGGCAGTACTAACTGCTTCAGGTTCGAGGGTATAATCTCAGCTTTTCCTACAAGTGGAAAAGCACCCCTTTGTTTCTGCGGGCAAAAGTACAAAAAGATTTTAGAAGTGAATAGAAAATTTTCGGAAAAGTGTATGCAGGCTTTGCAAATTAGCTCCGTAATAAAAATATATTTACTTAGCGCGAGTTAAATATAATTCAAAATAGTGTAAGTTTCCCGTCATTGATAAATTCCACTTCAATGGCGGGTTTCTTTTCAAAGAAACAACAAGCAGCTAGAAGTTTGGCTATGAAATTATTAAATTACCTATGACTTGAGTGTTCTATTTGGGCTATATTTAAACATAACCCACAAAACTAAGGTTTTTATGAATATGGCTAAAAGGCATGTTTTCCGCGTCGCTCATGCGGTTTGCCTTATTACGATGCTTTCCATCCTTTTGAAAACAGGAAAACATGTGATTTTCTTGATATTTTGCAAATTCTTTGCAGAAATCAACTGCTAAACAATAAATTTAAGTAACTTTAGCCTCGGAAAACATAGCGGTAATGGTTTAAATGTTATAATTGAGCACTATTAATTTAATAAAATTATCGCCATACTCTTAATTATCAACAAATTATTTATTATCCTTATATCGAACTCACGTTATTTCTACATGTATCCTTTAAAGACAGAAACAATCGTCGATTTGAACGAATGTGTGAAATTAAACAAAAAGATTGTCTACCGCAACAAAGCCATGAAAAGATTAATTATCTTCAAAATCGTTCTTTTCGCTTTGTGCGTCATTATACTAGAAGTCCATTTGGCTCTCCTCATAGGCCTTATATTCCTATTTAGTTTCTACCATACAAGAAGAGCTATCAACAAACAAGCAGAAAATTACTATAACTCAAACAAGAAACTTCAGAACCAAAAGGTGGAGTATGAATTCTTTGAGGATTATTTCAAGATAAAAGGCCAGGACTTTGAAAACAACATGAAATATGCAGACTTGCACAACATCATCGAAACGAAAGAAAATTTCTATCTGATGGAAAGCGTAGCAACTGCATTCATTATCATCAAAGCCAATTGTAACCAAGAACTCATCAACCATTTAAGCAATATAAAAGTAAACATAAAATATGGAAAACAATCAACCTCAGCTCAATGAGCACAACAAGACCGAGCATCCACCTATGCATACTTGCGAACACGTGGTGAACCGTACCATGGTGAACCTCTTCGGATGTGGACGTGCCGTATCGGCCCACATCGAACGCAAGAAGAGCAAGCTGGACTTCGCCTTAGCCGAATGCCCAACCGAAGAACAGATAGCCGAAATGGAACGCGTGGTGAATGAAACCCTCCGTCAGAACCTCCCGGTGACCATGGAATTCATCTCTCAAGAAGAAGCCATGGGACGCTTCGACATGAAACGCCTGCCCGAAGGTGCATCCGATACCGTACGCGTGGTTCATGTAGGCGATTATGACGAATGCCTCTGCATCGGCCTCCACGTGGAAAACACATCGGAAGTGGGTACCTTCAAGGTCATCAGCCACGATTGGAAAGAAGGCATCTTCCGCATGCGATTCAAGTTGCTTCCGTTGGAATAAGACATTACACAAATCTGTCTTGGAATAATAATCTCCCCTCTTGAGAGGGGGAAGGGGGTGTGTTAGTATGCATTTACTATATGTCTTTCACACACCCCTAGCCCCTCTCAAGAGGGGAAGTTAGAAAATCAAAATCAAGTTCTATTCGTTAAAACAAATCACTATCGCTTCGACGCAAGTGGATAAACGCTTCGGCGCTTTGGCAACGGAATTCCATGCCTCGGAAACGCTCCATCTGCCCGTGCCACTCGTATACCGCATCCATGTCCTGACTCTTGTGACAATTGCATGCCTCCCGTTTCTGCTGGGCCACCTTCGAGATGTCCACATAATCGGTGGGCTGGAAATGCGTGGTCTGCATGCCACTCATCACCTCGAAATAGTAGAGCTCGAAATTATAGCCCAATCTTCGCCAGGCATCATACACCAACGACGAACATACCCGATGGTCGGCATGCGAGTCGATGGGCCAATGGGTGAACACCACATCGGGCTTCTCGGATGCAATCATCTCACGCATCTCCACGTAGCGTTCCTTGTTGATTTCCGCATTCCCGTCAATCTGCGTCATGAATAGCGGTCTTGCTCCCAAAGCTTGCGATGCGCGGGTGGCTTCCTCCACACGGATGGTGGCCGACTCCTCGTGCGATTTCCCCGCAATGCCTGCCTCACCCTTCGTCATGTAGACCGATACCACCTCGTACCCCGCCTGTTTCAGCAGAATCATGGTACCTCCGCAACCCGTTTCGGGATCGTCGGGATGTGCCCCGATAACCAAGGCTTTCCGCACTCTATCCGGTTCTCCGTTCGTACCTTGCCCCCATGCCGGCATGCCCAATATGGATGAGCCTACCAAGGCTGTACCCGTCATTTTCAGCATATTTCGTCTGTCCATAATCTGATATTCTAAAGTTTGTGGTAAAGATAAGAATCTTTTTTTTATATTTGCCACCAAACTAAAAAAACAATACCATGAAAAGCATTAAAATTGGCCTCCTTGGCCGTATTATCATTGCCATTGCACTGGGTATTCTGTTCGGAAATTTCCTGCCCGAAGTGTTGGTGCGCATCTTCGTGACCTTCAATGGCATCTTCAGTGAATTCTTGGGATTCATCATCCCGCTCATCATCTTGGGACTCGTGACACCTGCCATTGCCGACATCGGTTCGCAAGCCGGACGCATGCTCCTTGTCACTACCCTCGTGGCTTACTTTGCTACCCTCATCTCGGGTTTCCTCTCCTACTTTACGGGAGCTACCCTCTTCCCGAACATGATTACTCCGGGAGCCTCCATCGACCAGATCAGTCAGGCACACGATGCCGTTCCGTTCTTCACCGTGTCTATCCCGGCATCCATGAACGTGATGACCGCACTCGTCATGTCCTTCACTTTGGGTATCGGTTTGGCATACCTCAACAAGCAGACTTTGAAGAACGCGTTCAACGATTTCAAGGACATCATCGTGAAGACCATCCAGGCGGTGATTCTTCCGTTGCTCCCAGTCTACATCTTCGGTATCTTCCTGAACATGACACACTCGGGTCAGGTGATGGGCGTGCTCACCGTGTTCATCAAGATTATCGGTGTGATTTTTGCGCTCCACATCTTCTTGCTCGTCATGCAGTATGTCATTGCTTCGCTCTTTGCGCACGTGAATCCGTTCAAGGCCTTGCTCCGCATGTTGCCGGCCTATTTCACCGCATTGGGTACCCAATCATCGGCAGCTACTATCCCTGTCACCTTGCGCCAAACCATCAAGAATGGCGTGAGCGAAGACATTGCCGGCTTCGTGATTCCACTCTGTGCCACTATCCACCTTTCGGGTAGTACCTTGAAGATTGTAGCTTGTGCCTTGGCCCTCATGATGATGCAGGGCATGCCATACGACTTCCCGATGTTTGCCGGATTCATCTGCATGTTGGGTGTTACCATGGTAGCAGCTCCGGGTGTTCCGGGTGGTGCCATCATGGCTTGCCTCGGTATCCTCCAATCGATGCTCGGCTTCGGAGAGAGCGAACAGGCGTTGATGATTGCCCTCTACATCGCCATGGATAGCTTCGGTACCGCTTGTAACGTAACGGGCGACGGTGCCATTGCGCTTATCATCAACAAGTTCTACGGAAAGAAGAAGACTTCGGCTCCAAGCAACAATAGCAAGCTGATTGTTTTCTAACACTTAAATTATACACAAAAAAGAAGGAGTGCCTCAACAGAAGCACTCCTTTCTTTTTATTGTATCTGTCCGTTATCAGAACAATTGAATCATCAGCAATCCCACCGCCAAGGAAACCACCGTAGCCACAAGACCAGGCATCATGAACGAGTGGTTCAGGATATACTTACCGATGCCGGTAGTACCCGTACGGTCGAAGTTGATAGCCGCTACTACCGTAGGATAGTTCGGGATGAAGAAGTATCCGTTTACGGCCGGGAAGAGTGCGATGAGCATCATAGGCGACATGCCGAGGGCAATGCCCAATGGCACGATGGCACGCACCGTAGCAGCCTGGCTATAAAGCAAGATGGACATCACGAACAGAGCCGCACCGAAGAGCCATGGCATTTCGGTCACAATACCTTCGATAGAGGCTGTGAGTTCCGTAATGTTACCGTTGATGAACGTATCGCCCATCCATGCAATACCGAAGATGGCAATCACAGCTTGCATACCTGCCGGGAAGATACTTCCCTGTGTAGCCTTGATACCATCGGTCTTGGTCAGGATAAGGATGAGGGCAGCTGCGGTAAGCATCAGGATTTCGATGAGCGACGGCATGCCGAGGGTAGTATCGCCAAATGTAGGACGGAGACTTGGAATGGAACCGAACAACACGATGAGGAGAGTAGCAGCCAAGAACAAGCCAACAGAAAGCTGGGCCTTGAACTTGTTTTCCACGCTTTTGAGTTCCACATGCTTGTCGTTGAGCATACCGTTCTGGAGTCGGCGTTGGTATTCAGGATCGTCCACGAGTTCCTTACCCACCTTCATCGAGAAGAATGCACCCACAAGGACACCAATCAAGGTAGCCGGCACACAAATCTTGAGGATATCGAAAAGCGTGATGTCATAACCTGCCAAAAGACCCAAGAGAGCCACGGTAGCGGCCGAGATAGGACTGGCGGTGATACCTTGCTGGGAAGCAATCACGGCAATACCCAACGGGCGTTCCGGACGGATCTTGGTCTCTGTAGCCACTTCGGCAATCACCGGGAGCACCGAGTAAGCCACATGGCCTGTACCTGCCAGGAAGGTGAAGAAGTAAGTGACCAACGGAGCAAGGATAGTGACATGCGAAGGGTTCTTGCGCAAGAGCTTTTCCGCAATCTTCACCATGTAGTCCAAACCACCGGCAGCCTGCATGCACGAAGCAGCCGAGATAACCGCCGCAATCATGAGCATCACATCAATGGGAGGTGCCGTAGGCTGAAGACCGAAAACAAAGGTCAGTATGGCGAGGCCAACGCCCCCCATCACTCCGAGGCCAATCCCTCCCAAGCGGGCACCGATGATGATGGCTACCAATACGAATAGAAGTTGTAATAGCATAACTTATAAGTTTTTAAATTGATTTTTTACTGAACAAACGGGCACTCAAGAATCCTACAAGAAATACCAATAGAGTACCGAAAACAATGGCCAAGTTTGCATGTACCAAAGGGTCTACCACCGCCCAAATCAAGGCTATCAGGCCACAAGCCACACCCAAGGCGGCATCGATGCTACGAGCCTTACGCGAGAGATAGCCCAAGAGGAACAAGCCCAACATGCCTCCGCTGAAGATGGACGACAAGGCCCACCAAGCATCCAAGGCACTCTCGGCATTCATGAACGCAAAAGCCACCAAGGCTCCCAATACGCCCACCAAGAGGCTCGATACCTTCAACACCACGAGCTTTTCCTTGTTGCCCGCCTCCTTACGGAAGTGCTGGTAATAGTCCGTGAGAATCACCGTAGAAGAGCTGGTGACACTCGTAGCTACCGTACTCATACCGGCCGCAAAGATAGAGGCAATGAGCAAACCGGTCATACCCACCGGAAGTTCATTTACGATGAAGAACGGGAACACGAAATCGGCACCCATATTGGCCGTAAGAGCCTCTGGATGAACCTTATAGAATGCATAAAGTCCTGTACCAATCAGAAAGAAGATAGCCGATACCGGGATAAACAGATATCCCCCGAACAAGGCCGAGAATTTCGCTTCCTTCATGTTCTTGGCGGTATGGTAGCGTTGCACATAGTTCTGGTCGATGCCATAGTTCTGAAGGTTGGTGAAGATGCCATAAATCATGCACACCCAGAAGGTCGATTCGCTCAGGCTCGCACCGAAGCTACCCAAGCTGAACTTGTTGTCTTCCACGGCAATGCGGAAGGTCTGCATCGGTCCTTCGGGCATATCGAAGAGGAGCAACACGAGGCAAAGCAACGCGCCCCCGATGAGGATAATCCCCTGAATGGCCTCCGTCCAGATCACCGCCTTGATGCCTCCCATCATGGAGTAAGCCACAATAGCCACCGAAGTGATGAGGATGATGGACTCGATGTTCCACCCCAAGAGTTCGTTCATAGGCAATGCCAGGAGGTAGAGAATGGAACCCATGCGGGCTATCTGCGTGAGGAGATAGAACGAGGAGGCATACACCCTGGCCCATCTCCCGAAACGTTGCTCCAGAAAGCTATAGGCCGATACGCTCTGCTGGTTCCGGTAGAAAGGCACAAAGTACTTGGCCGCAAAGAACGAGGCAATGGGGATGGAAAGACTGAACACAAACGCATTCCAATTGCCCGCAAAGGCCTTGCCCGGATAGCCCAGGTAACTGATGCTACTCACATAGGTGGCGAAGATGGACATCCCCACCACCCAACCGGGAAGACTCCGCCCGGCCGAGGTAAACTCGTCCGAAGAGCCTTTCTTCTGGAAGAATGAACACCCGAAGAGTACCACTCCCCCGGTGAACAACAGGAATATGATAATGTCTATGATATGCATAAATCATTATTGTTTATTATTAACTATTTTCTTCTTTACTCTATTAGTGAATAGAATCTATCTTCATCCCCCTTGCGAAGGGGGTTGGGGGATGTTCCATTAGAAATGGTAAACTTTTTTACTAGTTCATCAAGGACGTTAAAGCCAATAGAACATCCCCCTGCCCCCTTTATAAGGGGGATTATTATTTAGCAAACTTTTTCCTTCTTTAAATGCAAGCGATGAGTAACGCACGCCGGGAACTCGTCCTGATAATGGCTCACCATGATTAAAGTCTTGTCCGGATGCTTGCAAAATGCTTCGATGATACCTTTTACATGAGCACGGTTCCGGGTATCGAGCCCGTGAAGAGGTTCGTCCAAGATTAGCAAATCAGGGTCTTTCACGAAGGCTCTGGCCAAGAGAACCAGGCGTTGCTCCCCACTCGAAAGCTGGAGGAAGCTACGGTCCTTCAAGTCACCGATGCCGAATACCTCCATCCAATGCTCGCAGATGCCACGTTGCTCGGGTTTCGGTCGAACGTAGAGCCCAACCGAATCATGAAGTCCGCTTGCCACGATATCGATGGCCGGCATATTCTTGAGATAAGCCCGATGAATCTCCGGACTTACGTATCCGATGTGTTTCTTGATTTCCCAAATGCTCTCACCCGTACCACGCTTGCGTCCGAAGAGCGAGATATCGCACGCATAGCTTTGCGGATTGTCGGCACAAATCAAGCTCAAGAGGGTGGATTTACCCGACCCGTTATCGCCCGTCAAGGCCCACTTCTCCCCTTTCCGAACTACCCAATCAAGCTCTTTCAAGATAGTCCGCTCATCGTAACGAATACTTACTTTATTGAGGCGGATTACTTCGGGTACCTCGTCTTCTCCCCTTTTCTCATCCTGAGGAGCACTATTCCCCTTGTCATCCTGAGGAGCGTAGCGACGAAGGATCTCGGGAGCATCAACTTTAGGTACACCATCGAGATTCTTCGCTTCCATCTTTTCCCCACACACCAATCCCTCCACCGGCACCACATGCGTAATGAACGGAGGAATATCCTCGGCACGCGAAAGCAGGAGAATGACATGCAGATGCGTTTCCTCTATCAATTTGCAGAGCAAGTCCTGAAGCAAGGCACGTGTAGAAGCATCGAGCCCGATGAACGGATTGTCCAATATCAGAAGGCTGGGTTTGCCCATAAGCGCCTTGGTGAGCTGGAACTTGCGGAGCTCCCCGCTCGAAAGCAACACGATGTACTTGTCGAGCATATCGTGCATCCCGAAAAGACGGAACAAGGTTTCCTTGAAAGCCTCATCCTTAGCCTCGGGCAGAAGTTCGCTCACCAATGGAGTAATCTCCCGGTCTTGCGAATGATAGCGTTGCTGATAATAGTAAGTTCCGTCCGCATCGCCATAAGAATCGCGGAAGGTTATGTATTTGATATGGTCGCACACCAGATCCGACCCGGATTCGTCAAAATGATACTTCACCTCGTTCATCAGCAAGGGCCAGCGTCCGGTGATGATGTCCACCAGTAGACTCTTGCCTCCCCCGTTCGGACCCAACAAGGCAACGTGCTCGCCGGGCATCATGCAGAAGTTCACCGGCTCCTTCATGCGGTATTGCGGGTGGCGGGGTACGCCGTTGTTTATTTCTATCAGAGGTATCATGTTTCTTTTTTTCGTATTAGATGGTCACAAAGGTAATAAAAAACTTCATTTATTTGTTATGCAAGGAAAAATAAACCATCTTTGTGCGCATTTATAACCGAAATCGACATGAAAGAACTGATACTACTCATTGCTTTGCTATTCGCATGTGGCATACAGAACACTTCGGCCCGTGTGGAACAACAACGGAAGAAAGTGGGCCTCGTATTAAGCGGAGGCGGTGCCAAAGGCATGGCCCACATCGGTGCCATCAAGATCATCGAAGAAGTGGGTATTCCCATTGATTATGTGGTGGGTACCAGCATGGGTTCCATCATCGGCGGACTCTATGCCATCGGCTACACACCCGAGCAGATGGATAGCATGGTGCGCAAACAAGACTGGACATTCCTATTGAGCGACCGCATCTCGCGAACCGACAAGAACATGGCCGAACGCGAAGTGGACGAAAAGTACCTCATCTCCGTACCCTTCAGCAAAGATGCCATTCAGAACGTATCGGGTGGTCTCATCAAGGGACAGAACATTTCGAATCTCTTTAGCGAGCTTACCTTGGGCTATCACGATTCCATCGACTTCAATCGCTTACCTATCCCCTACGCTTGCGTGTCCGAGAACATCGTGAAAGGCGAGGAATACGTCTTCCACCAAGGGGTACTCTCTACCGCCATGCGTGCCAGTATGGCCATCCCCGGTGTGTTTACTCCCGTACGCCTCGATAGCATGGTGCTTATCGACGGAGGCGTGGTGAACAACTATCCGGTGAACATCGCCCGCGAGATGGGTGCGGATGTCATCATTGGGGTGGATGTACAGAGCGAACTGAAACCGGCCAACGAACTTGAAACCGCTACCGCCATCTTGGGTCAGCTCGTGGACCTTATGGGACAGGACCAATACCTCCAGAACGTGGAAGAAACCAACGTGCACATCAAGGTGAACGTAAAGGGATACTCAGCGGCCAGCTTTAGCACCGAGGCCGTAGATACGCTTATCCATCGTGGACTCGTAGCAGGCGAAAAGAACAAGGAAGCCCTGATGCGCCTCAAGCGTGAGATAGGACTCCCGGACAACTACCGCCCGGTGCGAAAGGCACAATACGAACCCGCACAATGGATCATGATCAAGAACATCCACTTCAACGGATTGGATGAAGAAGATACCGAGTGGGTAATGAAACGTTGTGGTTTGGAAGAAAATACCTTTAATAGCATCGAACGCATTGAGGGAGCTACCTCCATCATCCTGGCCAATACCGACTACTCGAACATCAGCTACCAGCTCTTGCGCAACAAGTCCGGCGAATACGATGTGTACTATACTCTCCAGAAGAAGAACGAGAGCCGTATCAACGTAGGTGTGCGTTTCGACTCGGAAGAAATTGCCTCCGTGCTCCTCAACGCCCGCACCACCTTGAAGTCCAACTTGCCTTCGTACGTATCGGGTACCGTCCGTTTAGGTAAGCAGACGGGGGTAGAACTCGCCTATGGTGTCAACCCATCGCCCCTGAGTAGCGCAAGCATTAGCTATAAATACCGCTATAACGACATAGACTATCACCGCTTGGGAAGCCACTCGTTCACCACGACATCCGACCACCATACGGCCGAGATTTCGTACCACAACGTATGGTTGCGTAATTTCCGTTTCGGTTTGGGAGCCAAGTACGAACTGTACGATTACGGACGCTTCCTCCACCATGTGGGTCATGAAGCTTTCGAGGTAGACAAGGAGCACTTCATCAGCTACTTTGCCAACCTCCACTACGAAACGTACGATAATGCCTACTTCCCGTCATCGGGTGTGCGGTTCCATGGCATCTACACGCTCAACACGGATAACTTTGTGGAATACGAGGACTATACCCCGTTCTCTACTGTATCCGGCACGTTCGAGGGGGTAATTCCGGTTACCCAACGCTTCGCCATCCTTCCTTCGGTGAACGGACGACTGATTTTCGGCAAGACCATTCCGTTCTCCAAGATGAACACCATGGGAGGCGATATCTTCGAGCATTACCTACCCGAGCAATTGCCATTCGTGGGTACCTCGCAAGTGAATATCATGGACAATTCCTTACTCATAGGAGGCATCAAGTTCCGCCAACGCATTGCACGCGTCCATTACATCACCTTGGCCGGCAACTACGCCCTCTCGAGCCATAAGATCAAGAATATTCTGGAAGAAGAAAGCCTTTGGGGATGTGCACTCACCTACGGCATGGATAGTATGTTCGGTCCACTCGAAGCTACCTTCAATTACATCAACAAGGCGGACAATGTAGGGTTTTATCTGAATTTGGGGTATAAGTTTTGATAATAGAAGAGGGTTCTTTCGGGAACCCTCTTCTATTATTTTACTGATGCATAATCAAAGCCGATTGGGCCGGTACAACTACCTCGGCACCATTCACCTTGCCCAAGCCCTTGGGGTTAATCTTTCCATCCTTGCATACGATGGTGTATTTACCCTTCGGTACGCTTAGCTTGGCCGGTTCCTTCCGACTATTGAAAGCCACCACGATATTGTTCCACGGATCTCCGTTGGCATGGTCTTTCAAGACAAAGGCAATGAGATTCGAGCCCTTTACCGGCAAGAATTCCATATGCTTGCGAACCATGTCGGCATTGCCCATGCGGAAGGCCGGATGCGTCTTTCGCATCGCAATCAGGTCCTTGATGTAGTCGAATACCTCCCGGTAGGTAGTCTTCTGCTTCCATTCTATCGTATTGATTTCGTCCGGACTATTGTACGAGTTGTGTACCCCCTTCTTGTCGCGCATCACTTCATCCCCCGTAAAGATGAAAGGCACGCCTTGCGAAGTGAACACGAAGGTTTCCGCCAACTTGTGCAAAGCCACACGCTCAGCCTCGCTTGCTTCCGGCATGGTAGACTTGATGCGATCGGCCAAACACATGTCATCGTGGCAACTCACGTAGCTTATCATCTGCGTAGGTTGCGTGGCCCATGCTTTCTTGCTATAGTTCACCGAGTCATTCTTGATTTGCGGATGCGGAATGCACCCCACCAATCCGTACATAATACTCATTTCGTGTCCCGGCAAGCCATTGAGGAACGCCCCCTGCTTGTCGTCGTAGAACGGACCCCGAAGCCCGTCGCGCATCTCGTCGCAAAATACCGCTATGCCCGGCATCTTGTGCGCATTCGCCTTCATGGCCAATTTTTCGTGAGGCATCTTCGGAGGGTTACATGCCCACCCCTCACCATAAATAAAGATGCTTGGGTCAATCTTGTCCAGCTCCGCACGTATTTCGTTCATGGTCTCTATGTCGTGTATGCCCATCAGGTCGAAACGGAACCCATCGATATGGTATTCGTTCACCCAATGAAGCACCGATTGGATCATGTACTTGCGCATCATTACCCGATTGCTTGCGGTTTCATTCCCACAACCAGACGCATTGGCATACCGACCCTTCTCATCGAACCGATAGAAGTAACCAGGTACGGTCTTTTCAAAATTGCTATTGGCTAAATCGAATGTATGGTTGTACACTACATCGAGCACGACACGAATGCCCGCCTTGTGTAGCGCCTGTACCATCTGCTTGAATTCCTTGATACGTACCGACGGGGTAAATGGATCGGTAGCATACGAGCCATCGGGCACGTTGTAGTTCAAGGGGTCATAGCCCCAGTTGTATTGGTTGCTCTCCGGTTGGCTCTCGTCCACCGAAGCATAGTCGTACGACGGAAGAATGTGCACGTGGTTAACACCCAACTCCTTCAGGTGGTCGATACCCGTCTTTTCGCCCAGCGAACTCTTGGTATCCTCCTCGGTAAGCGCCAGGAATTTACCCTTGTGTGTAATGCCGGAACTGGAACCGATGGAAAAATCCCGATGATGCATTTCGTAAACCACCACATCGGCAAAACTATTCAGAGGCGGACGCACATCGTTTTCCCACCCCTCCGGGTCGGTAGTATTGAGGTCGAGCACGGCTCCACGCTTTCCGTTCACGCCCACGGCCTTGGCCATGATGCCCGGCGTATCGCCCAGCCACTTGCCTCGCACCTTTACATTAAAGGTATAGAACTTCCCGTTCAGGTCCTCCGCTACGGTTGCCTTCCACGTTCCGTCCTTCTCTTTCTTCATCGGTATGGTTCGGTAGGCCGATCCCTCGTGACCCGACTCATAGAGCAGCACCCGTACCTCATCGGCCACGGGCGACCAGAGCGAGAACTTGGTCTCCACCGGCGAGTAATCCATTTCGGTGAGTTCTCCCTCCCGAACCGGATATTGGTCGAAAACACGCATGTCTTTCTTTACCGATTGGCAACTGATCGTAGTCGAAACGATACCTGCCAAAACCAAACCTTTGAACTTCATATTCTTAGGGTTTAATATTTTCTACTTCACCACCTTTCCGGGATTCTTGGCTATGAAATCCTTCCAGCTGGAGTAAGCCTTCGTGGTAACCGGACGGTCCATCTGCAAATAATGACAATAGGCCACGGCCAATGCATCCGTTGCATCGAGGAAGGGCCCCGTCATGTCATCGCTCAGCTTCAGAATCCGCTTCAGCATGTCCGCCACCTGTTCCTTGCTGGCCTGCCCGTTACCGGTTATTGCCATCTTAATCTTCAGCGGAGCATATTCCGTTATGGGTATATCCCTTTCCAGAGCCGTAGCCATGGCGACCCCTTGCGCACGCCCCAATTTGAGCATCGACTGGACATTCTTCCCATAGAAAGGCGCCTCGATGGCCAGCTCATCCGGCAAATAAGACTGGATGATTCCGCTTACCCGTTCGCGTATGTGCGCCAGCTTCAGGTAGTGGTTGGCATACTTGCGGAGATCTATCACCCCCAGCGCAAGCACCTCCGGCTTCGAATCCACGATGTGAAGCACCCCATATCCCATCAGGTTCGTACCCGGGTCAATGCCCAATATCACCTTGTCCTTAACCGGTCGGCTCACTTGATGACCTCCATCAGCGTTGGGAATCCCACCACCTTATCCTTGAATACCTTCATCATCTGCTCGTTCAGCTCTGCACCCTGTTCGGTGTGCCAACGATGCAAGATAGCCGAGTCTTCCACTTCCCACTGCAACGAGAAACATTCGCTATCCGCCTCCTGATGGCTCAAGATTTGCGTAAGGCGTCCGTTCTTTAGTTTTCCGTTCTTTTCCACTTCGGGCATATAGCATTCGGTAAGCCAGATCACGAAATTTTTGGCATCCTTGGTGTCTACTTGATAAGTCGTATTGTAAATCAACATATTTCTTTTTGCTTTAGTTATGCAGACAAAGATAGGAAAAAAAAGAAAAACGGGCTACACAAAAGCACAAAACTTTTGCATAGCCCAACTCCAGTCATTTTTGTCAAATACGTTTTCTAGTGAATACGCTTCGTGGAGCATACGAGACTCGAACTCGTCACCTTTAGACTGCCAGTCTAACGCTCTAGCCAGAGATGAGCTAATGCCCCAACCCTTATTTACTCATCCGGTTGCAAATATACGTACATTTTTCATATTTGCAAATCCTTGAACCATATTTTTATAATTGCAATCTGGATTCAGTGACTCACCCTTTCATCTTGTATCGTGCAATCTTACCTATTAGAAATAGGTATATTCTGGGGGAAAACAAAAGCCTCCGATATATTTCTATATCGGAGGCTTCTCAAAAACGGCGGCTACCTACTCTCCCACAAACGCAGTACCATCGGCGTGACAAGGCTTAACTTCTCTGTTCGGAATGGGAAGAGGTGGAACCCTTGTGCTATAGCCACCTGAATATCTTTTAAACGATTCTTTGACTATTG
>JAFYWH010000077.1 GCA_017558175.1 Bacteroidaceae bacterium | reverse complement strand
TACAGGCTTAGCAAAAGAAGTTTGTGATATAAAGGATTATCAGTTATTATTCCCTATTCCGAGCAATGAGGTTGACCTTAATCCAAACATTCAACAGAATCCTGGATATTAAGCTACACAATCAACCAAACCATTTTCAGGAACATTTTACTTACAAAAAATGCCATTCAAACAATTGCAAACATCAGTCTTAAGTTAAGGATCAGCCAATGACTTAAGGCTGATTTTTCATAATTTATTAAACACATACAACCAACCCGACCTTATTTTTCGTACCTTTGCACCATGATGAGAATACATAATGAATCCCAATATATACACAAGTTGGTTGCAGAAGGTGAACATTGCCACCAAGATTTCAAGTTCGAGATATCGGATGCACGGAAGATAGCCCGAAGTATCTCTGCCTTTGCAAACACCGAAGGCGGAAGATTGCTCATCGGGGTAAAGGACAACGGAAAGATAGCCGGTGTCCGTTCGGAGGAAGAAATCTATATGATTGAGGCGGCTGCCCAAATGTATTGCCAACCCCAGGTGGAAATCAAATCCCAGGCTTATGTGGTGGAAGGAAAAACGGTGCTGGAAGTGCAAATAGATGAAGCTACCATCAAACCGGTTTGTGCCCTCGATGAAGAGAACAAGCCCAAGGCATACATCCGCATCGCCGATGAAAACATCCTTGCCACACCGGTGCACCTGAAAATCTGGCAACATCACAAGAAGAAAGAAGGAGCACTCATCACCTTCACCGGTCCTGAAAAATTGCTCCTGGAGGAATTGGCAGAGAAAGGTATGATGACACTGAACCAATGTCAGAAGGCATGCCGTCTGAGCCGAAACAGCACCTGTAACCTGCTCGCCAAGTTCATCCGTTTCGGACTTATCACCTCTGTATTCGAGGGACACAAGTTCTACTTCCAGCTCAATGAAGAATGAGTCGAAGGGAAAGAAATGAAAGATATTCAGCCAGATATTGATGTAGGTAAGATATTTTCATTATATTTGCGCCACTAATTAAAAAACGAATAAAAAATGAGTATATTCTCTAAATTGTTCGGCAAGAAACAAGCCGAAGAAGAAACTACGCGAGTAGGTGGCATGGAAGACTTCATGACCCTCATCCGCGTATATTATCAAGCTGTAATGGCTACCAATATCGGTATCAGCAACATCAACTTCTTGCCGGATATGGCCGTATTCAAGCGTACATTGAAGATTCCTACACAAAACAACAAGTTGGGTATCGCTGAAAAGTCACGCTGCAAGAAGATGTTGAGTGAAATCTATGGTTTGCCTGATGCATTCTTCAAGGAAATCGACGCATCCATCAAGAAGAACGTTAGAAATGTGAACGACGTGAAGACTTACCTCTTCATGTTCCAAGGCTTCAGCCAGGACTTGATGATGCTTATCGGTAACTTGATGCAATGGAAGTTCCGTATGCCGGGCGTATTCAAGAAGCTCCTTCGTGGTATGACTGAAAAGACCGTTCACGACATCTTGACCAAGATGAGCTGGAAGGACGAAAGCGTACACAAGACTTGTGTAGCTATCCGCAGATACCAACAAGCTTTGGGTTACTCTGAAGCATGGATCAACGAGTATGTATATAATATTGTACTCTTGGCCAAGAAGGAACCGAAACCAAAGGAATAAGTAAAAACAACCATAAAAAAAACGCGCTGGCAATTTCAAAAAACGTCAGCGCGTTTTTGTTAAAACCCCAAGGCATCTTTCCATCCTTATGCAATCCCCTATCCTACCCGTCGAGGAACATCCTCTGGAACCCTTCCTGCCTGCAAATGCCAAGCTGTTGATGTTGGGCAGTTTCCCTCCGCAAAAGAAACGCTGGAGTATGGACTTCTTCTATCCGAACCTCCAGAACGATATGTGGCGCATCTTCGGGCTCATCTTCTTCGGCAACAAGGACCATTTCCTCTTTCCCGACAAGAAAGCCTTCGACAAGGAAAGACTGGTTGAATTCTTGACAGAGAAAGGTATCGCCCTATACGATACAGCCTCCTCGGTCAGACGCTTGCAGGACAATGCCTCAGACAAGTTCCTGGAAGTAGTGGAGCCGACCGACATCCGCTTGCTCCTGAAACAGCTTCCCCTATGCAAGGCAATCGTCACCACCGGACAGAAAGCTACGGACATCATCCGCGAACAAGTGGAAGCCAAAGAGCCTAAAGTGGGTGAAAGCGAACTCTTCCACTTCGAAGACAAGGAACTTCGGCTCTACCGAATGCCTTCATCCAGTCGTGCATACCCCTTGAGCATTGAAAAAAAGGCATCCGCTTATCGGCTTATGCTCAACGAATTAGGAATCACACCCCAATAAACCTTCAAAAAAAGTAGGCGCGAAGCTTGCATAATCCAAATATTAGTTCTACTTTTGCACCCGCAAACACGGGAGTAGCTCAGTTGGTAGAGCACCGGTCTCCAAAACCGGGTGTCGGGAGTTCGAGCCTCTCCTCCCGTGCGAAAGTAGTAAGCTGTGAATCTTTGATTTGCAGCTTTTCTTTTATCAATAAAACAAACTAGGGACAAGAAATGAAATACCTGCTCATCATTTTAGGAAGCATCTGCCTGGCATTAGGAGTGATTGGCATACTTCTGCCTTTACTTCCCACCACCCCCTTCCTTCTCTTGTCCGCAGCCCTCTACGTCCGTAGTTCCGAAAAGCTCTATCAATGGCTCATCCATCAGAAATACCTCGGAACATACATCCGTAACTTCCGCGAGCAACGTGCCATCCCCCTTCACGCCAAAATCATCTCCGTATCGTTAGTGTGGGCCACCCTAACCTATTGTGCCATAACGGTCAGCGAGCAAATCTGGCTTAAAATCCTATTCCTTCTTTTAGCCACCGGCATCAGTTGGCACATCCTCTCCTACAAAACCTTGAAATAGGGAAGAAAGAACATTTTTGCATATTTTCATCAATTTCTCCCGAAAATATTTTTAAGTTTGGTTCCAATCTTCTATATTTGTGTAGAATTTGGTATGAAATGACGGAAGAAGACAAAAAGCTCATAAGTTCCTTTGAAGGAAAGCTGAAGCATTTGATGTACTTGCACGATAAATTGAAAGAAGAAAATGCTCACTTGAAACAGCTCCTTTTACAAAAGGATGAAGAAATCCGACAATTGGAATTGAGCCGAAAACTTTTGGAAGTACAATATACCGATTTGAAGACAGCCCGTACAATCAGTCTATACGACAAGGACATCAAGGATGCCAAACAAAGATTGACGAGCCTCGTGCGTGAAGTCGACAGATGCATCGCTTTATTGAACGAATAAAAATGTATGCTATGGACGATAAAATGATGAAAATAAATTTGCTGATTGACTGCCTAAGATACCCTTTGAACATTCGTCGCGAAGATGAACTACTATATCGGGATGCAGCCAAACTGATAAATAAAACGTTAAACAAATACCGCAGTTGGAGACCAGAGTTGAGTTCAGACAACCATTGGGCTATGGCTGCACTGGAGTTAGCCTTCGATTTAACCAAGATGAAAGACAAGAATGACACACAACCTTATCTGAATAAAATAGAAGAGCTGGCCAAAGAATTGGATAACTATATCAATAAGGAATAACTTATTGACCATAACAAGGAAATTCACGCACAACCTTTGCCGTTAAGAGAAGTGTTCTTGACGGAAAGGCGGTGCGTTTTTTATTTATATATAAATTAATAACAATGGGATTAACAATCGCAATAGCAGTAGTATGCTTCGCCGTGGGTGCCGGCCTCTCATACCTCTTCTTCAGATATGGTCTGAAAACTAAGTATGAAAACATCATCAAGGAGGCAGAAACCGAAGCCGAAGTAATCAAGAAGAACAAGCTCCTGGAAGTAAAGGAAAAGTTCTTGAACAAGAAAGCCGACCTGGAAAAGGAAGTGGCATTGAGAAACC
This sequence comes from Bacteroidaceae bacterium, assembly GCA_017558175.1. Taxonomy (GTDB): domain Bacteria; phylum Bacteroidota; class Bacteroidia; order Bacteroidales; family Bacteroidaceae; genus Phocaeicola. The sequence goes on along the minus strand of JAFYWH010000077.1, from coordinate 5,031 downwards.
AAAAGATTCAGCAAGTGGAAAACAAGCTGAAACAACGCGAAATGGTGTTGAACCAAAAGCAAGACGAAGTTCAACGCAAGCGCAACGAAGCAGAAGCTATCAAGGCTAACTTGGAAGCACAAATCGCTATCGTTGACAAGAAAAAGGAAGAATGGGATCAGAAGAAGGAAGAACTGGATCAGAAGAAAGAAGAATTGAACAAGGTCCACCAACAGGAACTTGAAAAATTGGAAGCTCTTTCAGGACTTTCCGCAGAAGAAGCAAAGGAACGCTTGATCGAATCATTGAAGGAAGAGGCCAAGACTGAAGCCGCTTCATACATCAACGACATTATGGATGATGCGAAGATGACCGCCAACAAGGAAGCAAAACGCATCGTCATCCAATCTATCCAGCGTGTAGCTACGGAAACAGCCATCGAAAACTCGGTAACCGTATTCCACATCGATTCAGATGAAATCAAGGGCCGCATCATCGGTCGTGAAGGCCGTAACATCCGCGCTCTCGAAGCAGCTACTGGTGTGGAAATCGTGGTTGATGATACTCCGGAAGCTATCGTACTTTCAGCATTCGACCCTGTGCGTCGTGAGATTGCCCGCTTGGCATTGCACCAATTGGTAACCGACGGACGTATCCACCCGGCTCGTATCGAAGAGGTTGTGGCTAAGGTGAAGAAGCAAGTGGAAGAAGAAATCATCGAAACCGGTAAGCGTACAACCATCGACTTGGGTATCCATGGCTTGCATCCGGAATTGATCCGCATCATCGGTAAGATGAAATATCGTTCATCATACGGTCAGAACTTGTTGCAACATGCTCGCGAAACAGCCAACCTCTGTGCTGTAATGGCATCTGAACTTGGTTTGAATCCGAAGAAGGCAAAACGTGCCGGTCTCTTGCACGATATCGGTAAGGTGCCCGATGAAGAAAATGAATTGCCACACGCACTCTATGGTATGAAGCTGGCTGAAAAGTTCAAGGAAAAGCCAGACATCTGCAATGCTATCGGTGCTCACCACGATGAAGTGGAAATGACTAGCCTCTTGGCTCCGATCGTACAGGTTTGTGACGCCATCTCAGGTGCTCGTCCAGGCGCTCGTCGCGAAATTGTGGAAGCCTACATCAAGCGCCTCAACGACCTCGAAAATTTGGCCATGTCTTATCCGGGCGTAACCAAGACTTACGCCATCCAAGCAGGTCGCGAGCTTCGTGTCATCGTTGGTGCAGACAAGATTGACGACAAGCAAACTGAATGTTTGTCGGCTGAAATCGCTAAGAAGATTCAAGATGAAATGACCTATCCGGGTCAAGTGAAGATTACCGTTATCCGTGAAACACGTGCGGTAAGTTTCGCTAAGTAATACAAGAAGAGGGTTGTGAATCACAACCCTCTTTCTTTTTTCAGTATTTCAGATTCTCTCCAAACTCTCCATCACCTTTTGAGCACAAGCATATCCTTGTTCATAGAGCTTATTCAATTTCTTCACATCGGTTTCCATACGTCCTACCACAATCGGTTCTTCGGGACGGATAACAATGATTCTTCCTTCATCCTCCAAACGTTCCACCAACTCAAGTTGCTCGTTGTAGAGCTTGTTTCGGTTACGAAGGGCAACCCTCAGACGGGGATATTCCTTGTATATGAACTTGGGTACGAACACCTCCTTGGTGGACTTCCGATAGCCCCGGTTACGAGTCAAGACCACTACACATTTGTCGCATCCCTGTTCGAAGGCACGAAGCAAGGGTATGGAATCGACAATGCCTCCGTCGAGCATCGGACGACCCTCGACATCAATCACCGGACACGCATACGGAAGACTGCTGGACGCCTTCACGATATCAATAATCCTCTTGGCATCTTCCTTCTCCTCCCAATAACAAGGCCGACCGGCGAGGCAATCGGTCGTTACCATTTCGAAACGGGCAGGATTCTCTGCATACGCCTTGTAGTTGTATGGCAAGATACGATCGGGGAAGCGATGAAAAAGCAATTGCTGGTCAAGAAGTCCCCTTCCCTTCAACAAGGGACGGATACCTATATACTTATACTTGGCCAACAACTCGACGTTGCTATACTTGCCTCTGCCCCGCTGATGAGACATATACGACAAGCCGTTGCATGCACCGGCCGACACACCAACCACATAAGGGAACCTGATCTTGTGGTCCATCAGATAATCCAACACCCCGTTGGTGAAAACGCCTCGCATTCCCCCACCTTCAAGCACCAATCCTGTATTATTGCTGATTTCGAGCATAGTCTTTATCCGTATTTTTAGTTATTCTTTCCAAAATGCCGACAAAGTTATCTTTTTCATCGTAAAAAGACGCAACATTTAAAGAGAAATGTATTACTTTTGCAAAAAGTAAATATTAAACTTCCACAAATCTTACATTATGTTTGAATCTACTACATACGAAAGACGCCGTCAGGCACTGAGAGAAAAGGTACAGAGTGGTATCATTCTCCTGTTGGGAAACAATGAAGCTCCGGCCAACTATCCGGACAATTGCTATCATTACCGTCAGGACAGTTCATTCTTGTATTTCTTCGGACAATCACATCCGGGATATGCCGGTGTATTGGACATCGAATCAGGAGAAGACATCTTCTTCGGCAACGATGTGGACATCGACGACATCATCTGGATGGGCCCACAACCAAGCATCAAGGACTTGGCTGCTCAGGTAGGCGTTCACAAGAGCATGCCTCTCGGCAAGTTGAAGGATGTAGTGGCACAAGCTATCGCACAAGGTCGCAAGGTACACTTCTTGCCTCCTTACCGTTATCACAACATGATGTGGTTGGAAGAATTGACCGGCATCAAGGCATCGATCGTGAAGAAGTATGCTTCACTTGAACTCATCAAGGCAGTGGTCGACCTCCGCTCGGTGAAGGAAGCCTGCGAAATCCTGGAATTGGACTTGGCATGCAACATCGGTTATGAAATGCACACCGCAGCGATGCGTCTCTGCAAGCCGGGTGTAAGCGAACAATACATCGCAGGTGTCCTCGAAGGCATTGCAGCATCTTACGGAAGCAAGACTTCATTCGCTACAATCCTTACCCAACATGGCGAGACACTCCATAACCACGACCATAGCCACACACTCGAAGTGGGACGTATGATGCTCACCGACTGTGGTGCTGAACGCATCAGCAACTATTGCTCTGACCACACTCGTACCGTACCTGTAGGTGGCAAGTTCGAAGGACGCCAGAAGGACATCTACAATGTCGTGTTGGCTTGTCATGGCAAGGCCTTGGAATTGACCCGTCCGGGCATCACTTACAAGGAAGTACACCTGGAAGTGTGCAAGGTATTGGCACAAGGCTTGAAGGACTTGGGACTGATGAAGGGCAATGTGGAAGAAGCCGTAGCAGCAGGTGCTCACGCCCTGTTCCTCCCTCACGGATTGGGCCATATGATGGGTCTCGATGTACACGATATGGAAGACTTGGGTCAAATCTATGTAGGTTACGATGACGAAACCCGTCCTTCTACTCAATTCGGTTTGGCATCGCTCCGTATGGGACGTCGCTTGCAGGAAGGCTTCGTGATGACCGACGAACCGGGTTGTTACTTCATCCCTGCCCTCATCGACAAGTGGAGAGCAGAAGGCATGCACCTCGACTTCATCAACTACGATGCAGTGGAAAGTTTCAAGGACTTCGGCGGTATCCGCTTGGAAGACGACATCCTGATCACTCCTGACGGTTCACGTTTCTTGGGTGAAAAGCGCATTCCAATCACCGTTGAGGAAGTGGAAGACATCATGAACGAATAAACAATAAATAAATCAATAATCATAAAAAGAATCCATTAACAAATGAAAAAACTTTTGACTATCGCCGCTATGGGTATGATCTGCCTCAGCGGTATGGCTCAGGAAGCCAAGGAAGGCTTTGAATTCACAGTAGTGAAGGAAAACCCGATCACATCCATCAAGAACCAGAACCGTGCCGGTACATGCTGGAGCTACTCAGGTTTGGCATTCATCGAATCTGAACTTCTCCGTATGGGTAAGGGCGAACACGACTTGGCTGAAATGTTCATCGTTCACAACACTTACCTTGACCGTGCAGACAAGGCTGTACGCACTCATGGCGACATTTCTTTCTCACAAGGTGGTTCATTCTACGATGTTCTTTTTGCTATGAAGAACTATGGTTTGGTACCTGAAACAGAAATGCTTCCGGGTGTAATGTATGGTGAAACTTTGAGTAACCACAACGAACTTTCAGCAGTAAGTGATGCAGTAGTAGCAGCTATCGCTAAGCAATCTAAATTGCAGAAGAACGCTAACAACGAACTTTTGTGGAAGAAGGCTATCCAAGCTGTTCACGACATCTACTTGGGTGCTCGTCCTGAAAAGTTCACTTACAATGGCAAGGAATACACTCCGAAATCATTCGCTGAATCATTGGGCTTGAACGCTGATGACTATGTATCATTGACATCTTACACTCACCATCCGTTCTACTCATCATTCGTTCTCGAAATCCAGGACAACTGGCGTTGGTCTCAGTCATACAACTTGCCAATCGACGAATTGATGGAAGTGTTTGACAATGCCATCATGAAGGGTTACACTATCGCTTGGGGTTCTGACGTAAGTGAAGACGGATTCAGCCGCAACGGTGTCGCTGTATTGCCGGACGCTGACAAAGCACAGGAATTGAGCGGTTCTGACATGGCTCGTTGGTTGAAGATGAAGCCGGAAGAAAAGAAGCTCAACACTAAGCCACAACCACAGAAGTGGTGTACTCAAGAAGAACGCCAGGCTGCATACGACAACTTCGAAACTACTGACGACCACGGTATGCAGATCTACGGTATCGCTAAGGACCAGATGGGCAACGAATACTATATGGTAAAGAACTCTTGGGGCAAGAGCGGTACATACGAAGGTATCTGGTATGCTTCTAAGGCATTCGCTCGCTACAAGACTATGAACATCGTTGTTCACAAGGACGCTCTTCCTAAGGCTATCGCTAAGAAATTGGGCATCAAATAATCGCTGTTA
>JAFYWH010000076.1 GCA_017558175.1 Bacteroidaceae bacterium | reverse complement strand
AGCGTATACGAACTCAAGGCATACGTATTGAACATCTTCGCTCGTTTGGGCTTGAACTTCGGCACCGTAGTATTCGGTAACTTGACTAACGATGTATATGCTACGGCTATTACCGTTCACACTCGTGGTGGCAAGTTACTCGCTACATTCGGTATCGTAAGCAAGAAGATCCAGAAGAAGTTTGACATCGACAACGAAATCTACTATGCTGAAATCAACTGGAACGAATTGATGAAGGCTATCAAGACTTCGAAGGTTAACTTCAAGGAACTCACTAAGTTCCCGGCCGTGAAGCGTGACTTGGCTCTCTTGCTCGACAAGAAGGTTCAGTTCGCCGAAATCGAAAAGATTGCTTACGAAACAGAAAAGAAGCTCTTGAAGGAAGTTGCTCTCTTCGACGTATACGAAGGCAAGAACCTCGAAGCTGGCAAGAAGAGTTATGCGGTAAGCTTCACCCTTCAGGATGAAAATGCAACTTTGAACGACAAGCAGATCGACAAGATCATGCAGAAGTTGATTACTAACTTGCAGAATAAGCTTGACGCTAAATTGCGATAAAAATATAGGTGTCATCAACCTCCCCCTTAAGAAGGGGGTAGGGGGATGTTACATCCGCAGGGGATAAACATAGCTAATGAAACATCCCCCAGCCCCCTTCACAAGGGGGATTCATAAACATAACGATAATAAGTACAAATCAAAAAAAATAAATCAAAATGGGAAGAGCGTTTGAATATAGAAAAGCAGCTAAGCTTAAAAGATGGGGCCACATGGCCAAGACATTTACTCGTTTGGGTAAGCAAATCGCTATTGCCGTAAAGGCAGGTGGTCCAGACCCTGATACAAACTCTACACTTCGTGGTGTGATCGCTACTTGTAAGCGTGAAAACATGCCGAAGGATAACATCGAACGTGCTATCAAGAATGCACTCGGTAAGGATACAAGTGATTACAAGGGTATGACTTACGAAGGTTACGGTCCTCACGGTATCGCTATCTTCGTTGATACTTTGACTGATAACACAACTCGTACCGTAGCCGATGTACGTTCTATCTTCAACAAGTTCGGTGGTAACTTGGGTACTACTGGTTCTTTGGCATTCTTGTTCGACCACAAGTGCGTGTTCACTTTCAAGAAGAAGGACGGTATCGATATGGATGAATTGATCCTCGATTTGATTGACTTCAACGTAGAAGACGAATACGATGAAGATCCAGAAGAAGGTACAATCACTATCTACGGTGACCCTAAGAGCTACGCGGCTATCCAGAAGCACTTGGAAGAAACTGGTTTCGAAGAAGTAGGTGGTGACTTCACATACATCCCTAACGATACAAAGGATGTTACTCCTGAACAACGCGAAACTATCGACAAGATGGTAGAACGTTTGGAAGAATTCGACGATGTTCAGACCGTTTATACTAACATGAAGCCAGCTGAAGAGTAATGGTAAAGAAACTGACTTATAAGACGCAAGGTACTTGTAGTAGCCACATCGAACTGGAAGTGGAAGATGGTGTAATCACCGAAATATTTTTCTGGGGAGGATGCAACGGAAACCTTCAAGGTATCCGTGCGTTGGTGAAGGGGATGAAGACAGAAGATGTCATTGCGAAGCTCGAAGGAATCCGATGCGGAAACCGACCGACTTCTTGTCCCGACCAACTTTGCAAGGCTTTGCGTGAAATAGAGAAAGCGTAAAGAAAAAGAAAAGAGGCTGTCCATCACGGACCGCCTCTTTTTGTTTTTCAGGCAATCTCTATTGCCCGCTTAGCTGTATTGTACTTTCGCAAGCTGATACAGGAATTAATCTTAATCTACTACATGAAAAACACAACATTATAACATGGGTAGATGTGGGTTTGTTCATGTGGCTTGCGATTTTTTTTTTTACTTCTTACAGAACGCCTTGAAATCGCAATATGTACATTTGTCTTCAATCTCCGTTTGGGTGAAGTCGATGTCCGGATGGAAGATTTCGTCCAGGAGGTTCTGGAGTCCTTCGCGGAAATCTTTTTCATACAAACTGTAATCTGTGACTTGTGACGCTTCCTTGCGAGCTTCCTTCAGGCAAACCACCGGAGAATAGTCGTCCGATGCGGCCTTGTGGATGTAGAGCAGGGCAGGAGCTACCTTCAAGTCTTGCTTCTTGCTCATGATGGCGGCATAGAGGAATGTCTGGAACACATGGCTTGAACGTTTCTTGTCTGGGATGAACAATGATTCTACACTTGGAGGCACGTCCGGCTTGCCACCGGTCTTGTAGTCCAAGATGCGCAAGGTATCCCCCTTGGTATCCATTCGGTCGATGTACCCACCTACGCGAGATTGGAAATCGCCCGACGGAGTATGGATGGTCACACGCTCGCTTACCGACTTTTCGCTTGCCACATAGCTGAATGGAGCATACTTCAAGTCATGGCGCAACAATTGCTTGATGTAACGAACAATTACCGCCGAGTTGATAAGTTGCGTACCATTGTATTCCGGTAGCTCGTTCTCCGGCAGGCGGAAGAACAATTCCTTGAAGGCTCTGTCCACATAGTTCTCCAAGCGCACCTGGTCCTTCAAGAGAGCCTCTATCTGGTCCTTGGTGATGAGGTTTCCGTGTGCGGTCAAGTCCTCGTAGATGTACTCTGCCGACTTGTGGAAGATGCTTCCGAAGGTGCTCGAGTCAATCTCCGCACTCACTTCTTCCGGAGCTTGCAATCCTGCTACGTACTTCAGATAGAAGCGCAATTGGCAATCGAGGTAGCAATTCAATGCCGTAGCCGAGAGGCGAGCATTGTCGTTGCATGCCAAATCGTAAATCTGATGCATGCGTGCCAATACTTCCGGAGTCTTCAGGATGCGGATAGGCGTGCTTCGTTGAGGCGATTGGCCAGCTTCGAGGCTTTGTTGCACAATGTTGTGTCCGGACTCGATGAGGAATTGGAGCATGAATCTACTCCACTCGCCACGGTTCAATCCGTCCGAACTATTGTTGTACATTAATGTTACTTTTTCCGCACGTTGAAGCAAGCGATAGAAATAGTAGGCATACACCGCAATCTTGTGCTCGATGGTGGTCATACCAAATGCCTTGCGCAAGTGGTAAGGAATGAATGACGAGTCTCCACCGCTCTTGGGTAGCTGACCTTCGTTCACGGAGAGCATCACCAGATGGCGGAAGTCCAGGTTACGCGTTTCGAGCACACCCATGACCTGCATACCGATGGCCGGTTCGCCATGGAACGGGATGTTGGTGGCCGACAATACCTTAATGAGCAATCGGCGGAAGGTTTCGGCATGTACCTTCAGGTCGCCTTCCTCTATCAACGTATGGAATCGGTTCATGGTGGTATAGGTCTTGAAGAGCGATTCGCGATAGAGCTGGTCGAATGCGTCCGATTCCTTGCTCTGCTGATAGATGCTCGCCACCTGTTGCAAAGCCTTGCTGAGGTATTCCGTCAAGGCCAAGTTGGTGCTTACGGGCGTGAACAGATGGGTAAGGAACTCATCGGCTTGCAACTCGCTTGGGAGCGGGTAGAAGCGGTTCTTTTCGGTCAGTTCCTTCTCCAACTTTTCGGCTTCCGGAGTGAGCAAACGCGAGTACGGATGCTTCAATACGGCCATTACCTCTTGATAGAGATAGCGTCCGGTCTTGGTGTCGTACCCTTGAATCTGAAGGTCGAGCAAGGCCTTCATGTAGCTATACACGGGAGTCTGCGAGAGTGGGAAACCCATGGTGATGTTTACATGTTTTACCTCTTCGGGGAGCGAATGGAGCACCGGTTGGAGGATGCTTTCGTTACAAAGCACCACGGCCGTTTCCTTCTCCTCTTCGGTCAGGTTCTCGCGTATCCATTGGGGCAGATAGCGTGCCTGGGCATTTTCGGTAGGAGCGCTGATGTAGCGTATCTCCTTCGGACTTTCGAGGGTCTGCATCTTCTTCCAAGCCTCTTCGGGTAGAGCCGACGGGAACTCCTGAAGGTTGCGCTTGATGAATTCTCCCGCCTCATGATGCTTCTTGCTCATGTAGTAGGCATCGTAATCCCAATAGAAGAGCGCCTTTCCGGCATCGCGTAGCTTTTGGAACAAGGTATGTTCTACCTTATTCAATACGTTGAAGCCCACGAACACATAGGTGTCGTAGGGGAGGGTTTCCGGGTCGAGTTCCTCCACCACTTGTCGGTAAAGCATACCTTCGTAGGCAATGTTCTGGTTGGCCAATGCCTCGCGATAAGAGGTGTAGATATCGCCCAACACATCCCAAAGCGAGATGAATTTCTCTTTCAGGATGGTGCGTTTCTCGATGGAGAAGTTCAGGAAGAATTGTTGGATGGCTTCCTCCTGTTCCTTGTCCATGAAGGTATAGTCGTCCATCATGGCACGCAGGTCCTGCAAGTTGCGGAACATCTGATGGATGTCCACCATGTTCTTGTCCGCATCGTCGAAGTCGCTCAAGAGCAATTCGCCCCAGAAGTAGAAATCGTCCAGCGTTTCCTTGCTTTGCGTGTGGGTGCGGAACACCTTGTAGAGTTCGCACACCAGCTTCACCGGATCGCCCACTTCGCACGAAGAAAGGTTCCGGAACAAATCGCTGATGCTGATGTATGTAGGCGACCAAATGGGAGATTCGGTCTGCTGAGCCAGATATTCGTTGAAGAAAAGGCCGGCACGCTTGTTCGGGAACACTACGGCGGTTCGTGCCAAGCGTCCTTGTGTTCGGCTATAGAGGTCGGCCGATACTTGTTTCAAGAAACTTTCCATTCTTATTTTGTTTTTTGTTTTGTTACTAATGGTTCCCCTCTTGAAAGGGGCTAGGGGTGTGTGAAAGACATTTTGTAAATGCATACTAACACACCCCCTTCCCCCTCTCAAGAGGGGAGATTATTATTTCAAAACAGATACTCACTTAATTTCTTCCAATTCATTATAAAATACATACCACAGATAGCCACGCACTTCTCCGTAGCCCATTTCTCCGAGTAAGTGCATGTACTCGCGCACCTGGTCTTCGTAATCGGTGTTGTGCTTACCGAACTTGAAGTCCACCACGATGGCTTCGTTGCCCTTCACCATGACACGGTCCGGTCTGTGGATTTTCAAGGCTCCGTTCTTTCGGTCCAGGATGTCGCACTCGTTATAAAGCTCCCATGTGCCGGAGAACCATTCCTGCACCTCGGGCTTCTTCAGTGCCCAGTAGGTGAGCTTGCGTATCTTTTCCTCGTGCTCGTCCGATTCGATGATGCCTTCCATGCGCAGACGGGCAATGGCCGATGGCACATCCTTCGGGGTGCGGATCATGGAGAAGAGGTTGTGCATCACCTGCCCCTCGCGGATATACTTCTTGCTTCCGTCTTCCTCTTCGCCCTCGATGAAGCTGGCCGAGCGGTTCGATTGCTTGAACTCGATGTTCGTCTCGATGCTCTCCATCTTTACCGGTATGCGTTCCGGCTTGATTTCCAGCTTGTTGGTCGATTCCTTGCGTGCCTTCGGAGCTCCCGACGGGCATACTTCACCCAACTGATAGGTACAATCGTCCACGCTCTCTACGGGTTGGCAAGAAGTCTGACCGATGGATTCCGACAAGAGTTCGCCCACGGTGTTCTTCGCCTTGTCCTTGCACCACACCACGAGATTGCTCTTCGGGCGGGTAAAGGCCACATAGAGCAGGTTCAGATTGTCCACCCAGAGCTGGAGCTTTTCCTTGCGATAGTCCTCCTGGTAGATGGACTCGTTCATGCTCGTGCCATAGTTGATGGGCAGAAGCTGAAGGTCGTTGAACGGTGCCTGTTCCGGCGAGCACCAGATGTACGATGAGTTCTGCTCGTTCTCCATTTTCCAATCGCAGAAGGGGAGGAATACGGTGTGGAATTCCAAGCCCTTCGACTTGTGGATGGAGAGGATGCGGATACCCTCGATTTCGCCCGACGGGATGGTCTTGCGCGATAGCTTCTCTTCCCAATGCGCCACGAAAGCGGTCAGCTCCGATGAATGTTTCTGTAAATATTCGTTTACGGCATCGAAGAAGGAGAAGAGGTAGGCATCTTGTGCCTCGATGCGTTCCAACTGGAAGATGGCCGATAGCTTTTCGAGCAATTCGAACAATGGCATCAGGCGGAGTGACTCCGTATTTTCCACGAATTCGACCGGAAGATACTCGTTCAGATCGTTGAGCAGAATCGTGTTCAAGTCCAAGTCCCGATGCAGGATTTCGTTCTGATAAGCAGACGCGAGTTGCGCCTTGGCGATGAGGTTTTCCGGCTCGATGAGGTAGCGCAAAGCATCCATGAGCATACAGATGGCAAGCGAAGCATCCAAGCGGAAGGCCTCGTCCGACACCAATCGGTACGGAGTATACTTGTCGAAGTAGCTCGCAATGGTCGGTATGAGCTTGTTCTTGCGCACCAGGATGGCCATATCGTTCACCTTCACGCCCTGCTGAATCATGCTCTCCACTTCTTGGGCAAGCAGTTCCATGGTCTTGTTCTGATAGTCCCCGTCGTCCTTGTTCGGTGCCTCGATGAAGGTCACCTTTACCGAACCCTTCTCTTCCTTTCGGCAAATCTGTTGCACCACATCCGCATAGGCACTCTTCAGTTCATCGCATTCCTTGCCTTGCTCTTCCTTATGCCGTTTGTTCAGGATTTCGCAAGCCGATGTAAATATTTCGTTATTGAAACGGACAATGTTCGCCTCGCTTCGTCGGTTGGTACTGAGGGTCTTTTCCGTGATTGGGAAGGCCCCGATGCGCTCCTTCAGTCCGTTCAGGATGCTCCAGTCTCCGCTTCTCCATCGGTAGATGCTCTGCTTCACATCGCCTACAATGAGCGAATCCGCCCCTTGCGAAAGCCCTTCGAGCAAGAGCAGTTTGAAGTTACCCCATTGCATGCGAGAGGTATCCTGAAACTCGTCAATCATCACGTGGCGGATGTTCGTGCCAATCTTCTCGAACACGAAAGACGGGTCGCCCTCACGCACGATGTTGTGTAGCAAGGCATTCGTATCGGCCAGGAGGAAACGGTTCTTGTCCTGATTGAGCAGGCGCACCTCCTCGTCCAGGTTGTTGAGCAAGCGGATGTTGTTGGCATAGCGCAACGATAGCTGGCATGAGTTGATGATGCGGTTGTTCTTGCTTCGGAACTTCTCCGCTTCGTTGAGTAGGGGAATGAGTTCCCGCTCGGCCAAGGCAATGATTTCCGCCTTGCGCTTGTGTGTCTTTCCGGTCCATTTCGCAGGATCGTCCATGCAATCCACTACGCGCGTACCTTTTATATCATCGCCAGTGATACCCTTCTGAAGCTTGACGAAGTATCCGGCCACCCCGCCTTCCTTGTAGCTGAAGTCGGCCACGCTCAGTCCGTTCATCTCGAGGATGCCGAAGAACTGTTCGCCGAAGGCTTTCATCTGCTCGAGCGCTTCCTCTTCGATGGCCTTGAGCATCTTCCGGTAGTTGCGGATACAGTTCGGGTCCTGAAGCGTTTTGCGTAGCTCCTGACCCTTCTCGATGTATTCTTCGTTGAAGATGTTCTCTCCGAATTTCTTTATCTCGTTGGCTACATTCCACTTCTTGTCGTCCTCAATTCGCTCCTCGATGTAGTCCAGCAACCATCCCAATACGGGCGAGTGGCGGTCCAGTTTCTCTATTAGGATGTCCACGGCTTCCTCGAGCGCCTTGTTGTTGTCCAATTCGATGTCAAGGTTGGCACCCAACTCCAGCTCACGCGCCAGGTTGCGCATCACCGATTGGAAGAACGAGTCGATGGTCTCCACGCGGAATCGGCTATAGTCGTGAATCATGAGGTTCAGCGCCTTGCCCGCCTTGGTGCGTATCTCTTCTTCCGGTAGATGTAGTTCATCCACCAGCTTGTCCAAGTAAGGTTTGGAGTCCGGATTGCCCGTGTGAATGCCATGTAGCTGACCCAAGATGCGTTCCTTCATCTCCGTGGTGGCCTTGTTGGTGAAGGTTACGGCGAGGATGTGGCGGTAGGCATATGGGTCGCGAATCAAGTGCTTGATGTACTCTACGGCCAGGGTGAATGTCTTTCCCGATCCGGCCGATGCTTTGTATACTTGTAGTTCGTTCATAGATTTTAGTGTGTTTTCGCTTCTTTCTTACAAAGGAAATATAAAGGTGGGAATTATGCAATTAATTTCATTAATTTAAGGATTTTATTGGTTCCCCTCTAGAGAGGGGCTAGGGGTGTGTGAGGCACATTAAGTTGGTGTTTTCTTTAACACACCCCCTTCCCCCTCTCAAGAGGGGAGATGTTACTTGTTTACACAAATTGTCATCCAGAGGAGCGTAGCGACGAAGGATCTCGTGTACACCCACTTTATGTTTCCGAGATTCTTCACCCTCCGTCGTTCAGAGCACTGAACTCCCCTCACTCAGCATGGAAAGACATCTAGTCTTTCCTCTGAAGGCTTCGTTCGCCCTTCGGTCGTCTGAATGACAAGGAGGAGGGGGATGAATAACACATACAAAAAAGGCGAGGAACCGAAACCGGTTCCCCGCCTTGCCGAATAGCCCTTAACAAGCTCTATACATTAATAAAAGAGTTGTTCTGCCTTGATTGGAGTGAACTTTTCTGCGTCAGCCTTGCGGATGCTGATAGAAGCATCGTCCCAAGCTGATGGCCAACCGCCGATGATGTGGCTACAGAATACCACCTTCAATTCGTGCAAGCCCTTAGCCAATGCCATAGAAGCATCCTTGCGAGAGAAGCGCTTCACTTCACCACCGTTGTCGATGAGCAACTTGCCGTCAATCCAAACTTCGTCGTTGTTAGAAGAGAAGTAGTAAACGCCATCTTCCGGAATTTCTACATAACCAGTAGCGATAGCACCATAGTACTTCACGCCACGCATGTTTTCCCATGTAGGTTCCTGGCTACGGATGTCGCGGAGCTTTTCGATAGTGAGTTCCTTCCAGTCTGTTGCCTTAGCGAGTTCAGCAGAGTTCAAGTATGTGCCGTAAGCCATCTTCATCTGCAAGCCGTTCTTCTTTTCAGCCACTTCCTTAGCCGGAGACAATTCCTGCTTTTCTACGGTGATGGTACGGATAGGGCTCATCTTGCCTGAAGGCAATACAGAAGCAATCTTCAAAGTAGTAGTTTCAGTGAACTTCAACGGTTCAGTGTACTTAGTCGATGCCGGAGTAGGTTCAGTACCATCGATAGTGTAAACCATGTCGATAGGACGAGAAGTCTTGAACGGAATAGTCACTTCGTCTGTAAATGCCACGAAGTTGCAAGAACCGTTAGGCTGTTCCGGTTGTGGGATGTGGTAGTGTACACCGTGACCGTCCAAACGAACGTATGCATTGTTCATGCGGCGTTCGAAGTCCTTGTAGTCCTTTCTATCCAACGGAGTCCATGCGATTTCTGCCAAAGCCACGGTACGTGGGTATGTGCGGTATTCGCGAATCTTGATGTCGTAAAGGTATTCAGCCCAAACGTTCACCTGTACACCGAGTACGTGGTGAGCCTTGCCCATAGCAACCAATGTATCAGGTACCGGGTTGTAGCTGTATGTCTTTTCAAGAGTAGTGTAACCGCCGATAGCAACTGGTTCAATCTTCGGGTCACCCTGGTAGTGGTCGATGTACATACCGTTACCGCCAGGAGTCATGATTACGTCGTGCGACTGGAGAGCAGAAGCGATACCGCCTTCTTCACCGCGCCATGACATTACGGTTGCGTCTGGGCTCAAACCACCTTCGAGGATTTCGTCCCAACCGATGATCTTCTTGCCATACTTAGCGAGCATAGTTTCCATCTTGCCGATTACGTAGCTCTGGAGGCGTTCTTCAGCCGAGTGGCCGTCCTTAGCCTGCAACTTTTCCTTGCGGATCAAAGACTGGCAATCCGGACACTTCTTCCAGCTACCCTTCGGACATTCGTCACCACCGATGTGGTAGTATTCGCTTGGGAAGATTTCCACCAATTCCTTCACTACATCTTCGAGGAAGTTGAACATTTCGCCCTTACCCGGACACATCACGAGGTCTTCTACACCCCAGATGATACGCGGAGTAACTTCTTCGCCAGTACAAGAAAGGTGAGGATAAGCAGCGATAGCGGCGAGTTCGTGACCCGGAGTTTCGAGTTCAGGAACCACGGTGATGTGGCGTTCGGCAGCGTATGCTACGATTTCCTTAGCTTGTTCCTGAGTATAGAAACCTTCGTGAGTAGTACCTTCGCCTTCAGTACGTGTAGCACCGATTTCAGTCAACTTAGGGTACTTCTTGATTTCGATACGCCAGCCCTGGTCTTCAGTCAAGTGCCAGTGGAGGCGGTTGATCTTCAACATGGCCAATACGTCGATCTGACGCTTGATTTCTTCTACAGTGATGAAGTGACGGCATGGGTCGAGCATCATACCGCGGTAAGCGAAACGTGGAGCATCTTCGATGGTTACGCAAGGAAGTGTCCAGTCAGTCTTCACTACGCTCTTGCTTTCCACTTCAGCCGGGAGGAGCTGGAGCACGGTCTGCATACCGTAGAATGCACCTGCAGCAGTCTTGGAAGTGATTTCGATGCCAGAAGCAGTTACCACGAGCTTGTAGCCTTCGGCGTTCATCTCGAGAGCCTCGTCTACGTTGATAGCGATGTTACCGCTTGTTTCGCTGATAGCGAGGTTAAAGCCAGTAGAAGTCTTCAACTTGTTGGCAAAGAATTCGGCCACGCTCTTTGCTTCCGGAGTAGCAGCCTTGAAGCTTGCACTTGAAGTAAGTTCGAACTTGCCTTCCTGTTGCGTGAGAGATACCGGTGTCGGGATCAGGTTGATGCCCTGATTGTACACCTTGTCAGAAACGGATTGTGTACCGCACGATGTCATGAAGCCCAAAGCCAAAGCCATGCACACCATTCTTAAAGTTTTCTTCATGTAGATTATGTTAATAATTTTGATTAAAGAATATTATTGGGTGCTAAATTACGAAAAAATAACGTGATGGCCAAAAACTCTGCCAATTTTAAGTTTCTTTAGATACTCTTAGCCTAAATGCCTATGCACGAGGTCACACCGAAGATAGTGGTAATGGCGGTGAGTATGGTGATGAGGATGTTGAGGTTCTTTTCCCCAGATGTTCTTCTTTGTTCTAAGATTTTATTTTTGTTGTTAATTATGCTTGTTGTCTTGTACTGAATAGGTTGACTCATATCGAAGCTTAATTGTTTAAATTTACCGTATGAGTCAACTTATTTCAGTACAAGCTAAACCAATTACTTGATTTCAATCACCTTCGTAATCTTGTCTTTCGGGTTAGGTGCCTTGCGTGGGAGTTCGATGCTGAGTACCCCGTCGTTCATGGATGCCTGGATGGTATCCTTCACCACATCTTCCGGAAGGAGGAGGGTCTGTTGGAACTTGGTGTACGAGAACTCGCGTCGCAAGTATCGGCTCTTCTTGTCCTTTTCCTTGCATTCCTTTTCCTTACATTCTTCCTTTTCCTTGCATTCGCACTTCTTTTCCATGGCGATGACGAGGTTCCCGTTCTCATCCACATGCACGTTGAAGTCCTCCTTGTTCATGCCGGGGGCAGCAACTTCTACTTTGTATTCGGTTTCGGTCTCGATGACATTGATGGCCGGGGCGGTGGCATTGGCCTTCTTCATCCAGTCATTGTCGAAAAAATCATCGAACATGGCCGGCAACCAGCTTTGGTGGTACCTTCTCATTGGTAACATACTAATAAATCTCCTATGTTTAGTTATACAATCAGTTGACCCGAGTCGGGAGGATAGTCCCCAATCGGGTTGATGTATCAACAAAAAGAAGGGGTGAAAGTTGGTTTCAGAAAGTTAAAGAAACGTATGGGCATAAAAAAAGGAGCAACGCCTTGCTCCAACCTTTGTTAACCTTAAATCTAATACTATGAAAAACACAGTGCAAAGGTACGGCTTTTTGGCGAATCTGCAAATATTTTGGGTGAAAAATTGTGTTATATAACATATTTTTAGAGTTTGATGGATTTGTTAAGGGTAAGAAATCACGACACCTGAGGTATGTACAAAAAAAAAGGAGCAACGCTTTGCTCCAACCTTTGTTAACCTTAAATCTAATACTATGAAAAACACGATGCAAAGGTACGGCTTTTCGGCGAATCTTCAAATATTTTGGGTGAAAAAATATGTTTCTTAACATGTTTTTAAGGTTTTATTCGGTTTTTTGCATGAAAACACTCCGCTTAATGTCATTTAGAGGAGCATAGCGACGAAAAATCTCGGTAACATAAACGTGGATGTCTTCGAGATTCTTCGCTTCGGTCTGAATGACAATGAGAAAATAATTGTATCTTTGCGACAATAAATAAATGAAAGAACTATGGCATTTGAAGCAACCAAAAGAGAATGGAGCGAACTTTACGCTTTTTTCCGTCTCTTGGCAGACGGATATGTGTATGCCGGTACACCGGATGCAACCAAGAATGAAGACCTGGCATGGCCGGTAGCAATGGTGCAACGCGAGGAGCACGACGGTACACGCCAATACATCATAGAAGACGAAAACATCCACATTGTGGGCGAGAACATGGATAAGATGGTTCCGCGTGAGGATTTTGCCACCGTGGCAAGCCTCGTGCTCGACGCCATCAAGCAGAGCAAGGAGATGGATGTGACTTCGCCAGACGGGGTAGAGGAGTTCCTCGACGAGGTAGCCATCTTCGACCTCGAAGCCAAGACCGACGACCGTACGGACTTCTACGTGGCTTTCTACAACGTGCACACTCCGCTCGTGGGATTCTGTGTCCGTTCGAAGCTCAGCCCGATGTTCCCGTTGCTCGATGGAGGACGTACCGCTAACTTCAAGTTCGAGCAGACCGGTGTGAAATTTGCTACTCCTACCGTGAACAAGATCAATGGCTTTGGCGAAGAAGACGATGTGGTGGGACGCATGCTTATGATTGAACGCCTGGGTGGTGTCTTGAAGTTCAACGATGCAGCCGACAAGGTATTCCGTAGCAACCTCCACATGATTGACCTGCACTTCCCGCGCGTTTTGGGCGAAATGTGCCGCACCATGCACTTGGAAGGCATCACCCGTGTAAACGAGCTTGTCGAACAAATCAAGGTTCTCAATCCGCTTAAGATTAAGGATGAACTCATCACCAAGCATCGCTATTATGAACACAAGATGAAGGAATTCCTCCTGGCATTGGCGCTCGGTATGCGTCCGGCCAAGATGTACAATGGCACGGATTCTGCCGTAGCCGGTTTCTTGCTCGTGGATGGCCAAGGCGAGATGGTGTGCTACCAGAAGGCCGACCGACAGACCTTTGCGGACTTCCTCTATAAGAATACCCGTTTCGAGAAGGGTCCGACAGAAAAGGACAAGTACGGCTATCTGGAAAAGGAAAATGGCGTGTATTACTTCAAGCTGAACCTTAAGATCGGGTTGGTGAAACGATAACTATGAACCAAATGAAATTCCGTCTCATAGGTATGAGCTTCCTGCAATTTGCCGTGTGGGGAGCTTATCTCATCTCCATGGGTACGTATCTGTTCAGTACCGGGATGGGCGACAAGATAGGCTATTTCTATGCCATGCAAGGCGTGGTGGCGCTCTTCATGCCTGCCCTTATGGGGATGGTGGCCGACCGATGGATACCTGCCCAGAAGCTCTTGGCGGGATGCCATGCCCTGAGTGCGCTATTTAAGGCCGGTATGGGCTATGTGGCCATGAATGCCATTGCCTCGCCAGCTAATGAATATCCTTTGCTCCTGATGCTCTATGCGCTCTCTGTGGCCTTTTATATGCCTACGTTGGCGTTGAGCAATTCCGTATCGTATACGGCCTTGGAGCGTGTCAAGCTGAATCCGGTAGAAAGCTTCCCGTCCATCCGATTGTTTGGTACGGTGGGCTTTATCTGTGCCATGATTGCTACGGATGTCCTCGGATTTCAAGGTAGCTACATGCAATTTTTCCTAAGTGCCGGTTTGGGTATCGTAGCCTCGGTGTATGCCTATACCTTACCATCGTGTCCGGTATGCAAGCGCCAGCAGGGCAAGAAGTGGACGGAGATTTTGGGATTCGATGCCTTCTCCCTCTTCAAGCAACGAAAGATGGCCCAGTTCTTCCTTTTCTCGGTGCTCTTGGGGGTAGCGCTTCAGATTACCAACGGGTTTGCCAATCCGTTCCTGAATAGCTTTGCGGGCATCCCTGAATACGCCGATACCTTCGGGGTGAAGCATGCCAACGTGCTCATCTCGCTCTCGCAAGCATCGGAAACCTTGTGCATCCTTCTCATCCCGTTTGCCTTGAAGCGATGGGGCATCAAGCGGGTAATGCTGATAGCCATGCTCTGTTGGGTGCTGAGATTCGCCCTCTTTGGATGGGGTAACCCGGGCGATGGCGTATGGATGTTCGTGCTCTCCATGCTGGTGTATGGCGTGGCGTTCGATTTCTTCAACATTTCGGGCTCCTTGTTTGTCAATCAGGAAACCGACATGTCCATCCGCTCCAGTGCGCAGGGACTTTTCATGATGATGACCAACGGACTCGGAGCCACCATCGGAACCATTCTTGCCCAGCAGGTGGTGAACCGCTTTGTGGACTTCAAGAGCCCCCTTCCGCAAGTCGAGGGATGGAGCCATGCCTGGTTCGTCTTTGCCGGATACATGCTGGTAGTGGCTTTGCTTTTCTCCATCATCTTTAAGTATAAACATCAGGTATCGAAATAAATTTATGGATTTTTTCAGACAAGTGAAAATAGAAGGAGTAGGCAAGACGGCCTTTCCGGACGATAAGTACGTTCTCCTGTTGCGTGAAATAGGTGGAGAGGCACGCAAGCTTCCAGTCATGCTGAATGAGAAGGAGGCCAATCTGGTGATGCTTCCCTATACATCGAAAGGTCATGCTCCCGAGTTGGCCATGCATTATGTGGTGAAGAATCTCATCTGGAAGATAGATGGCAAGTTCAGTCGTGCCGAGGTATTCCGTGTAGAGAAAGGTGAGTTCCTGACCCGTGTTTTTGTGAAGCATGCCAACGATGAAGTGTATCTGCATATGCATATTAGCAATGCCATAGCCTTGGCTATTATTGAAAATGGCCCCATCTATGTGTTGGATGCCATCCTGAACTCCGAGCACATGCACGATTTGGGCAACGGGCAATATTCTCTTCCTGCTTCGTCGGTGGGTTTGGATATGCTGGAAGAGGCCTTGAAAGACGCTATCAAGAAAGAAAAATATGAACTCGCTTCCCAATTGCGCGATGAAATCCGCAAGCGGAAGGAAACAAATAAATAAGAAACTATGCACGTATTTTATACTCCCGACATAGCCACCAGCGTAGAGATGCCCGAAGAAGAAGCGGGACACTGCTTGCGTGTGCTTCGCCTCACCACAGGCGACGAAGTGACCCTGACCGATGGTAAGGGATGCTTCTACAAGGCGGTAATCAGTGCCGCCACCAACAAGCGTTGCCAACTGAAGGTAGTAGAAACCATTCCGCAAGAAAAGGGATGGACCGGATGGCTCCACGTGGCCATGGCACCTACCAAGAACATGGACCGTACCGAATGGTTCACCGAGAAAGCTACCGAGATTGGTTTCGACGAGCTTACCTTCCTGAATTGCCGATACTCCGAACGCAAGGTCATCAAGACCGAACGCATCGAGAAGATTCTCGTGTCGGCCATCAAGCAATCGCTCAAGGCCAACAAGCCGGTGCTGAACGAAATGATTGATTTCAACAAGTTCATTGCTCAGGATTTCAAGGGTCAGAAGTTCATCTGCCATTGTTACGAAGGCGAGAAGAAGCTCCTGAAGGAAGCCCTCGTTCCGGGCGAGGATGCATTGATTCTCGTAGGTCCGGAAGGCGATTTCAGCGAGGAGGAAGTAGCGAAGGCCATCGAAGCCGGATTCCAACCGGTGAGCTTGGGCAAGTCGCGCCTCCGTACGGAAACGGCTGCGCTCGTAGCTGCTCATACCTTGAATTTGTTTAATCAGAAGTAATAGAAACAATCCCCCTTAAGAAGGGGGTAGGGGGATGTAACATCCGCATGGGCACGGATAGTGAACCTATCTTATGGAACATCCCCCTGGCCCCCTTCACAAGGGGGATAAATAAGAATATCATGATCAAGAAACTATGGAAAGTGGGGATGCTTGCATCGCTCTTGCTGATAGCAGCCTGCACCCCCAAAACAGAATACACCCATGCACTTCCCAAGAACGCTTCGGTGGTGATGGGCATGGAACTCGATGATATGGCACGCAAGGCCGGACTGGGCGATGCCTCCGGACAGAAGGTGGTGGGCAAGCTCAAGAGCCTCCTGAAGGGTGGACTCCAAGGCGAAGCAGCCCAATTGGCCGAACGCATCATCGGGCAACCGTCCGAATCGGGACTCTCGTTCGATGATAAGGTGTACCTCTTTGCCACTCCGCATACCGAGGCTTTGGCCATCTTGGCGAAGGTAACCAACGAAAGCAAGCTCGAAACCTTGCTCAAGGTGCTCGAGAAGGAATCTCTTGCCAGCCCTCTGCGCGAGGAAAGCGGATGCCGATGGACTCAAGTGGGAGGCGCGCTCTGTGCGTTCAACAACGGTACTTTCCTGCTCCTCCAACCATCGAAGGGTGATGCATCGGGCATGAAGGGCACCTTGCTCTCGCTCATGCGTCAGAAAGAAGGAGAGGGCTTTGCATCCCTTTCTGAGTTCGCCAAGGTGGAGGCCGAAGGAAACGACATTGCCTCGGTGGTGAATCTCAGTGCCATCCCGTACGAGTGGACTTTGCCTTTGCGCATGGGCTTGTCGGGCGATATCCGCCTGGAAGACGTCAAGTATTTCGTGAGTGCCAACTTCGAGCAGGGAAAGGTGCAGGTCAATACCGAATCGCTCATCCAGAACCCGAAAATCCTCTCGTTCTTCGATGCCATGGACAAGGTATTGCAACCCATCGGAGGCAAGTACATGGACTTCTACCCGGGCAATAACCTCGTGTGGATGGGGGGCAACATCCAGGGAAAGGAACTCTACCACATGCTTTGTCAGAACCCGGCCATCAAGCAGGCGCTGAACAATCCGGTGCTTCCGGTGGATGTAGAGCACATTTTCTCGTCCATCGAGGGCGATTTCGCCATGGGCTATAGCACCCTTCAGCCACGCCTCTTCATGATGTATGCCGATGTGACGAATAGCGCCTTCCTGCAGACATTCGAGGACCTCCGCCCTTTGCTTGCCCTCACCGGCGGACAGGTGGTGCTCGAGAACATCGACAAGGATGAGTACTTGCTCCGCACCTACGAAGGCTATTATTGGTTTGGCGTGAAGAACAACCGGTTTTATGTCACCAACAACCGCTCTTGGGCAGCTGAGGCCGGTCGTACATATGGAGCATCGATGGGCGTGAAGCCATGGTCGGCCGATGTGAAGAACCATCGCCTCTATGCCTCGCTCAATGCTGCTGCCCTCAAGGGACACCGACTTCCGCTCACCGGCGACAAGCAGATGAATGCTGCTATCGTAGCCCTCCTGAGCCAATGCAATTACCTGAACGTAAGCATGACCGATGCCCGCCACGGACAAATGGAGCTTGCCTTGAAGGACAAGAACATGAACTTGTTGCAGATGTTGGTTGGGGTGTTGGAGAAGTTTTGATAGTAGAATGAGGGTGTGTCGTAATCCGTGCCAAGAAAATAAGCAGATATGCATTTTGACACAGCTCCATTAAGTATTCCCCTCTTGAGAGGGGTTAGGGGTGTGTGAAAAACATCAAGTAAATGCATTCTAACACACCCCCTTCCCCCTCTCAAGAGGGGAGATAAGAAAAAAAATAACTGAGTAATTGAGTAACTGAGTATCATGAATACCATAACCTTACAAAAAACGCTACCCGAAGTGTTTGTAGGAAAAGACCACATAGACTCCGACATCTGGCACAAGGATGTGGAGTTCGAGAAAGGCCATTTCTACCTCATCGAGGCAGCATCCGGCACCGGAAAATCATCGCTCTGTAGCTATCTGTATGGCTATCGCGACGACTATCAGGGCATCATCGGGTTCGATGGAAACAACATCCGCAACCTGAGCGTGAACGATTGGGTGAACATCCGCAAGCGATCGCTGAGCATGCTCTTTCAGGACTTGCGACTCTTTACGGAGCTTAGCGCCATGGAGAACGTGCTCCTGAAGAACTCCCTCACCGGATTCAAGAAGAAGAAAGACATCAAGGACTTGTTCTTCGAACTCGGCATTGGCGACAAGATGAATGTGCCCGTAGGCAAGATGTCCTTCGGCCAGCAACAACGCGTGGCCCTTATCCGTGCCCTTTGCCAACCGTTCGATTTCCTGTTCCTCGACGAGCCCATCAGCCACCTGGACGATGTGAATGCCCGCAACATGGCACGCATCCTTACCGAGGAAGCCATGAAACAAGGAGCCGGAGTGATAGCAACCTCCATCGGGAAACCGCTGGAACTGGATTACACTAAAAAGTTATTGTTATGAATCTCGTTTGGAAATTGATGCGTCGCCATATCAGCCTGGGTCAGTTGGCCGGGTTCTTTGTGGCCAACCTTTGCGGTATGGTCATTGTCTTGCTCGGCATCCAGTTCTATCAGGATGTCTCGCCGGTGTTTACCGAGGGCGACAGCTTTATGAAGAAAGACTACATTGTGGTGACCAAGAAGGTGAGCACCTTAGGCTCGTTTGTTGGCAAGAGCACCACCTTTTCGGAAGCCGATATCGACGACTTGCGCGACCAGCCCTTCACCAAGGCGGTAGGCGAGTTCACCCCTTCGGCCTTCAAGGTATCGGCCGGTGTGGGCATGGAGCAGTTGGGATTGAACCTTTCTACGGCCATGTTCTTCGAGTCCGTGCCCGATGAATACGTGGATGTGAACCTCAAGGACTGGCATTTCGAACCGGGACAGACCGAGGTGCCCATCATCATCCCGCGCAATTACTTGAACCTCTATAACTTCGGCTTTGCCAAGAGTCGCGGATTGCCTCAGATATCGGAAGGTGTCATCAACATGGTGGACCTCGAGGTGCGCATCAGCGGAGGTGGCCGACAGGACAATTATCAGGGCAAGATAGCCGGTTTCTCGAACCGTCTGAACACCATTCTCGTGCCTCAGAGTTTCATGGCATGGGCCAATGTGCACTATGGTCAGGGAGGTGTGCGCAAGGAGCCATCGCGCCTCATTGTGGAGGTGAGCAATCCGGCAGACGACCGCATTGCCCAGTTCTTCCGCGAGCGTGGCTACGAAACCGAGGACGATAAGTTGGATGCCGGAAAGACCACTTGGTTCCTCAAGGTGGTGGTAGGCATTGTGATGGGTGTGGGCTTGCTTATCAGCGTGCTCTCGTTCTATATCCTCATGCTCAGCATCTATCTCCTGCTTCAGAAGAACAGCACGAAGCTCGAGAATCTGCTCCTCATCGGTTATGCTCCAGCTCGTGTAGCGTTGCCTTACCAGGTGCTTACCATCGGGCTGAATACGTTGGTGTTGGTGCTCTCGGTGGGCATGGTGTTGTGGGTTCGTACGATCTATCTGGATGTGGTGGAAAAGATGTTCCCTACCTTGGAGGGTGGCTCATCCATGTGGTTGATGCTTGTGGCGGGTGTGTTGCTCACCATTGCGGTATCGGCACTGAATGTTTGGGCGGTGCGTCGCAAGGTGCTTTATATTTGGAAACGGAAAGGGTGAGATAAGAGAATAGAAAATCTGTTTGGATTAAATGAATTCCCCTCTTGAGAGGGGCTAGGGGTGTGTTAGAATGCATCAACTGGATGTGTCTCACACACCCCCTTTCCCCCTCTCAAGAGGGGATTGTTGTGTGTAACCCTTACACCTCCCTAACCGCACCTAAGTAATTCTTCAGGTTGCCCGCCTTCATAATCTTCTTGTAGAGTTTTCTGCCCAACACTTCCTCCATGTATTCCCAGAACAGGCGGAGGCGAGCGTGTACCTGCGCTTCGCTATTGGCGGTAGTCTCGAAGTGCGCCTTGAGGCGGTCGTGCATCTCGTGGAGCAAGGCACGCTGCTTGTGCTCCGGCATGGCGGTGCCCGATGCATATTCCGCAGCCATCCACGGACGGGCCAACAAGCCACGGCCTACCATGATGCCCGCCAAGTTGGGGTACTTCTTCTCCAGTTCCTGCATCTGTTCCACGGAAGTCACATCGCCATTATAAATCAACGGATGCTTGCAGAGCGCGTAGAACTCGTCGAAGGCTTGCATCGATACCTCGCCCTTGTATTGCTGGGTTCCCACGCGAGGGTGAAGCGTAATCTGATGCAGAGGCGTGTCATTCAGAATGTCGAGCACCGCACGCCACTCGTCGGCATTTTCCCATCCCAGGCGCATCTTTACGGAGAAGCTGATGTCCGTACGTTCCTTGATGGCTGAGGCTATCTCCTGCACCGTGTCGGTGTGCGCCAGGAGTCCCGATCCGCGTCCGTGCTTGGCCTGCATGGGAAAGGGGCATCCCATGTTGATGTCGATGCGTCGGTATCCCTTCTCGGCCACGATGCCGGTCAAGTAGTCGAACTCCTTCATCGACTTCACGATGATTTGCGGTACCACGGGCACACCCTCGTTGAATTCCGGTCGGATGTCGCGCATGTCCTTCGAGCGCACTCCTCCGGCTTCCATGCGTACGAAAGGGGTGTAGTAGGTCTCTATGCCACCTGCCAACTCGTGATGGATGCGTCGGTAGGTATCGTCTGTATAGCCCTGCAACGGGGCGAAATGTATGGGTAAGCTCATAGTGTTTCAGTTTTCTTTTGCGACAAAGATAGATGTTTTTTTGCAAAAGTGAAGAATGTTTACTATGTTTGTTGTAACCAAAAAAGTATACCTATGAAGAAACATATCATCTTGACCACTATCGGCATGTGGCTCGTGACGATTGCCACCATGGCTCAAGGAGGCCTCCTGGTGACGGGCATCGTGAAGGACAAGGAAACCCGCCAGGCGCTGGCCAACGTGAACATCTCCGTGCAGGGAACCAACATAGGCACCGTGACCAATGCCGATGGGGTATTCTCCCTCAAGGCATCGCTCGACGAGCTGGGCAGGGGAGTGGTGGTGTCGCACTTGGGCTATCAGAACGCCCTGGTGAGTGCCGATGTGCTTACCGCCGAGGGCAAGCGTCCCACCATCTGGTTGGCGCCCACCGTCTTTACGCTCGACATGGTGAACGTGTTCGGAGGCGATCCACGCGCCTTGGTCGAGAAGGCCATCTCGCGCATTGCCCACAACTACGCTTCGCATCCGCATCTGTTCTCGGCTTTCTATCGCGAAACCATCCAGAAGCGCAACCGCTACATCGGTGTGAGTGAGGCCGTGGCCGATGTGTACAAAACCGACTACAAGGTCCGCGATGTGATGCGCGACCGTGTCCGTATCATGCGAGGCCGACGACTGGAGAGTCAGAAGAAGAGCGATACGCTGGCCGTGAAGATAGCCGGAGGGCCGAATCTGCCCATCTTCCTCGATGTGGCGAAGAATGGCGAGGACCTGCTTTCGCCCGACCTCATTCATTGCTACCACTATCAGATGCAACTCCCCATGAGCATCGACAACCGCATGCAGTATGTGGTGGCTTTCGAACCGCGTGTGGTGCTCGATATCCCCCTCTACCGGGGCCTGCTTTACATCGACCAGCAGACGCTTACCATCACCCGAGCCGAGTTCCAGGTGGACCTTACCGATCAGGACAAGGCCGTGCGCCACATCCTCCGCAAGAAGCCCATGGGTCTGCGTTTCAAGCTCTCGGAGGTGACTTACCTCGTGACCTACCGCTATCAGGATGGCAAGGCTTACCTCAACTATCTGCGCAACCTCATCCGCTTCAAGTGCGACTGGAAGAAGCGTCTCTTCTCGTCCACCTTTGCCACCACTACGGAGATGGTGATGGTAGACCGCATCGACCGTCCTACGGAGGCCATCCGTCAGCGTGAGGCATTCAAGCAACAGGCCATCTTCTACGATGTGGTGGAGGAATACTGGAACGAGGATTTCTGGAAGGATTACAACATCATCGAGCCTACGGAGTCGCTCGAATCGGCCGTAAAGAAGCTGAAGAAGCAACACAAGTGATGCCCTTCCTCAGCTCTGCCTTGTGCCTACATGCCGATGCAACTTGTCACCCCGAAGGTGGTTGCAATGGCGGTAAGCACGGTGATTACTATGTTCAGGATTTTACTCCAAAAGTCTTTGTTGTTCATGGTTTTAGTAAATGATAGTTAGTAATTGTCTTTTCGATTGTCATCCAGAGCGAAGCGAAGGATCTCGAGGGCATCCACTGGAGTTGCATTGCTGATGAAACATCCCCCTGGCCCCCTTCATAAGGGGGATTCTATTGGCTCATCCCCCTTCGGAAGGGGGCAGGGGGATGTAGCGGCCATTGGTTGGGGAGAATGCGAAGTGAGGGGGAGGAATTAAACGCTCTGTGAGACTCCGTGCAACTCTGTGGTGAACTAAGAAGAAAGATTACTCTTCCTCGCCACCATCTTCCTCTTCTGCGACGGCCTCCTTGGCATACTTCACGGCCACCTTCGAGAAGGTAAGCGACGCCAAGGCATTGGCAAGCACGTTGCCCGGACGGAAGTTGATTTTCGCACGCTTGATGAGGCTCTCGTTGTAGTCCTCCTCGGTGAGGGCACCCTTTCCGTTGAGCGACACCTGGAGGGTGCAAAGCTCGCCCAAGCGGACGATTTCGCCATTCTGAAGCGCTTCCGCCACCACATCTTCCAGCGCTACAAGCACCGCATACACATCCGCCTTGTTCACGGTACACGAACTCTGGATTCGTTCGGACATCTCACGGATGTTCACATCGCCACGAGCCTGCGCCTGGGCATAATACTTTGGGGGAGTACCCTTTTCCGAAGGGTTACGACGCGGTACAACTGAATAAGTTACAGATCTAGCCATAGTTTTGTTGTGTTTTTAAGGGTTAAGTTTGAGTAAGCATATGTCATTCAGACGACCGAAGGGAGGAAGAATCTCGTGTACATATACGTGGATGCACTCTAGAACCTTCGTTGCTAAAGCTCCTCTGGATGACAAGAAAAAA
Source organism: Bacteroidaceae bacterium (assembly GCA_017558175.1). Classification (GTDB taxonomy): domain Bacteria; phylum Bacteroidota; class Bacteroidia; order Bacteroidales; family Bacteroidaceae; genus Phocaeicola. The sequence continues at coordinate 14,121 of JAFYWH010000076.1, read as the reverse complement.
ATGTCTTCCGGTTGACAATGGCAAAGATACCACATTGCAACTGCGGTTGTCAAGTATTTGGGCAACTATTTTCAAGCGTTTCGGCACTTTTTTTCGAGCCCCGAAATCCTTCCTCCAAAGCCTCGAACCGTTCCCCCGAAAACCACATCCGCATATCCTCAACTCCTCAATTCCTCAATTGTTTTAAGCCCCAATGACGGGTGCGGTAAATGCCTCCCCTCTATATAATAATTAAAAATTATTATATAGAGGGGAGAACTATTTCTCACCTTTGCAGGCCATGAAATTTAATTGAGGATTTGAGGAATTGAGGAATTCAAAGTGCCAACTATAAATTTCAAGGTGCCAATTTGGCACTTTGGAGAAGATGTGAAACTAATGAGATAGCAAAATTAACTTGTCCAACAAACTTGTTAATCCCAAAATCTTGTATATTGCATCACTAAAATCCGCCACGTTTCCCGCAGACCAGCGTACCAGAACGGAACTTTTTTTATCTATACATGTTATGTTATAACCAAACTTCCACTCGATACCCCTGAGATTATTCTTGCTTCACGAAAATAGCGTATTTTGTCTGTTGTCCCATATATATGTGCTATTCTTTTTATCCTTCTCTTTGCTTTTTTCTGATTCTTTCCTACCTTTGTATGCAGTTGTAATGGGGTATAAGTATAATTGAAATAGTAAGATGATAACAAAGCATAATATATATATAGGCGCTTCACAACAAATGATTAAAACAGAAGACTTTTCTGTAGATTTGGTTGTAACTTCTCCTCCTTATCCAATGATTGAAATGTGGGATGAGATCATGGCTAAACAGAATCCAGATATTGCAAAGTATATGGATAAAGAACCCGAAAAGGCTTTTGAATTAATGCATAAAGAGTTAGATAAAGTATGGAGCGAATGTTTTCGTGTACTAAAGCCAGGGGGATTTCTTTGCATAAATATTGGTGATGCAACCCGAACAATTAATGGTAATTTTACACTTTATAATAACCATAGTCGCATATCAAATGCTTGCATAGATTTGGGATTTATAGGTCTTCCTAATATTATTTGGAGAAAGCAGACTAATGCACCTAATAAGTTTATGGGAAGTGGTATGCTTCCTTGTGGAGCTTATGTAACTCTTGAACATGAATGGATTTTGGTCTTTCGTAAGGGAGATAAGCGTGTTTATAAGACGGCAGATGCAAAACTTGACAGAATGAAAAGTTCATTCTTTTGGGAAGAACGTAACGTGTGGTTCTCGGATTTATGGGAAATTAAGGGTATAAAACAAAACCTTAGAAAATCAAATACAAGAGAACGTAGTGCTGCTTTTCCTTTTGAAGTACCTTTTCGTTTAATTAATATGTTCTCACAGAAAGGTGATATGGTTCTTGATCCATTTTTAGGTACGGGAACTACGATGCAGGCTGCAATTCTAACAGGAAGAAACTCTTGTGGTTATGACATTGACGCAAATTTTGAGGATGTAATAAGAGAAGGTATAGAAACCCTTGATGTAGATCTTTGTAACGGAACAATAAAAAAACGATTTGATACTCATAAAGAGTTCGTTGAAAATCGAGAAAATTCAGGCAAGGTAGTCAAACATTTTAATAATATGCTTGATTGTAAAGTTATGACCAAGCAGGAAACAGAGATAGAATTGAATTATCTTACTTCAATTGTTAGAGATGAGAAGGGAACTTATGTTGTTGGGTATGAAGATTATTCAGACTTGACTACTATGCCATTAAGGGAAACACTATTTGCTGTAGCTCAATAATAATCGATGTCAACAAAACACCAATTAATTAATGGCGATAGCCGTAAAATGTCTTTAATACCTGATGAGACTGTGCATCTGGTTGTGACATCTCCTCCATATTGGCAATTGAAGGATTATGGCATGCCTAACCAAATAGGCTTTAATGATACTTATGAGGCATACATTAATAATTTAAATTTAGTGTGGAGTGAATGTCATCGTATCCTTATGCCAGGTTGTAGATTATGTATTAATGTGGGAGATCAATTTGCTCGGTCAGTTTATTATGGACGATATAAAGTTATACCCATACATTCTGAAATTATTCGTTTCTGTGAAACGATAGGCTTTGATTATATGGGTAGCATAATATGGCAAAAACCGACATCGATGCATACTACCGGGGGGCAAAAAGTTATGGGTAGCTATCCTTATCCGTGTGGTGGTATTGTTAAAATAGATTTTGAACAGATTCTATTGTTCAAGAAGCAAGGTCAAGCACCAGTTCCTTCGAAGGAAGTAAAGGAAGCATCTGTTCTTACAATGGAGGAATGGAATGAATATTTCTCTTCTCATTGGACTTTTTGCGGGGCGAAACAAAACCGTCATATTGCGGTTTTTCCAGAAGAGTTACCGAAGCGTTTGATCAAAATGTTTTCCTTTTTAGGTGATACGGTTTGTGATCCTTTTATGGGCAGTGGTACAACAGCTTTAGCTGCTAAAAATCTTGGACGTCATTCTATCGGTTATGAACTTAATAAAGATTTCCGTAGTTTTTATAAAGAAAAAGTTATTGATAGTTATGTAGATCGGCAATGTGTCTATTCATTTATGGAAGATGTTTCTATCATTGATATTCCCAAAGCATTGAGTACTCTTCCTTATGGCTTTGTTGATATACATAAGATTGATAAATTGATTGATCCGAAAATGCAAACCTATGGTTCTAAATTTGAAATGGATGCGTCTGTTAAAAATGAAATTAGGACTGATAATTGTATTACAATTTTACCAGATATGGAACCTACCGTATTAATCAATCATGTTCGTGCATCGTTGAAAAAGCTTATGATTGAGAAAGGTATTTGTTATTTGCGAGCTGGTGATTCTAAAGGATCCGTATTGGTAACTTCAGGATTTGAACGTATGCAGTATGTGTTATTACATACTAATGGCGAAGATCCATGCCTTTTTAAGCTGAAAAATAAAGGAAGTTTTAATATTTGGACGAAAGAGAATCTTGTACAAATGGGGTTTTCTCCAGAAAATGCTTCATATTATATTGTTCTTAAATTTGATAATTTACATTCACTTTCAATAAAGAAAGTACCAGAATTGAAAGAGGGAAAGAATACATACAAAGCTAAAATAAGGAAACTTAGTGACTTTGGATTATGATGCAAGGATAGAATCCAATCTATCCTTGCATCATAACTCCTTAAATTTGTGAATCTTTATAGCGTTGTTTGGTACGTTCTTTTATGACATTCCATTTGTTTGTATTTTGAGGATTTGTTAAAGCATTGTCTGGGAGGTTATATTTTATACCCATTTCCTTCAATTCGTATGTAACAATAGGGCATATAAAATGTTCTTGTTTGTGCTTGTTTTTATAAGATGAACTTTTTATTTGTAATGGATAAATTGAGAGACCTTCCTCTTTGTTATTGATTATGTATCCGTCTATTCCTTGTTTCTCGTCTTCTATAGATCCTATTATCCAATCCATGCTGTTCTTTTTTGCAATATCGGCAAGAATTAATTCTTGAGCTTCAAGGCCACAAAATGTTTTTTCGTACACAAGATTTTCTAACCATTCACGGATATTGTCTTCCGTAAGGCTGTTTATATTTTTTTTGACTTCTTCAAGCTTGTTCATAATATCCTCAACGCCTTGGCCTATGCCAGCCATTTGAATATTTACGAGTTTTTTACCCTTTAAGATTTGTATTGTTTGTCCCTTTTTTTCTTGGTGATATTCCTTCCAGTCTTTTAGTCCTCCTTTTGGCTTATCTTGTCTGAACTGCTTTATTAATTCTGAAACTTGTCCAACATTTTCTGCTTTTGATCCACCAGCCCACCCATTGACATTATTAAGGAGAGTAGATGTATAAACAGGCAATTGGGGTGTAATATTGATTTCATAAAGATTTTTTCCTTCTTTGTAAAGGATGTCAAGATTGACTATATTTTTTCTTTTTGTCATATTTGTTAAAAATCTGTAGGATCATACTCAATATTTATACCATCTTTTTTCTTGTCGTAGTATATTATAGGTACGTCTATAGTTTCAGATAAGCGTGCTTCTAATTTATATGTGATGGCTTTGACTTGAAGTGGTTTGTTGCCAATAAAACCATCAATTCCTTGTGCCTCTTCTTCTGGAGTTGCTTCTCTCCATTCTTTGTCTAATTGACTTGCAATAGCAGAAATGATAGCTGTTTGAAATTTTAACCCACAGAAGGTTTTACCATATACAAGGTCTTTCACCCAATTTTCAATCATCTCTTTTGTAATAGCGTTGAAAGCACTTTTCATCGTTTCATACATTGTCCATATTTTCTCAGTGGCATCATTGACCGCATTCGGGTGACGGTTTGTGTACCATTCTATCCATTCATCGATAGTTCTTCCGTCAAACTCTTTTATAAGTTCTGACATCTGTCCCACGACTTTAGGTCGAGTACCGCCAGCATTGCTGTTGACTAAATTGATAACTTGAGTAACATATTTGGGAAACTCATATTGTGGAGCATTGGATAATTCTGAAATAGTGTCGTTTGAAATCTTAATCTTTTTCATATGATTTAAGGTGTTATTGTTTAAACAATTCAGTTATGTGTACACCTAATCCATTTGCAATTTTATGGATGCAAATGAGAGAGGGATTACGCTCAAGCCTTTCTACCATACCGATATAAGTACGATGGAGCTCGGCTCTTTCTGCAAGTTTTTCTTGTGAGATTCCTTGTGCTTCTCGAAGCATTCTTACTCTTAGCGCAAACTTTTTTAAATAGTCATTATCTTCCATTCTTTTTTTTACAAATTTATTGTTGCTTTGGATATTTATCAACATACAATTGTATGCTTTTTCTTTAAGGCTATATCACTTTAATTAAAGTGACTAAGGTTATATGAATATAAAATTTAATCATTGAAATAATTAGTATTATGGGCAAGAAAGAAATCCCCTCAAAATCCACCAAAATCTCCCATCTTTATCCTATCTTTGTAGAAATGTCTTTTAAAAGAAAGGAGCCATAGAATGCCAGAAATAAGATTGAAGATAAAGGGAGTGCATTATGCCGTACACCCGGATTATAACCCAAAGAACGGGGATGTTTCTACCGAAGAGATGGAACTTGAAACGATAGAAAGATTGAGGGAATTGGATGAAAGACGTCCCAAGGTGATACTTGTACCCGAACCCGACAATCCGGTCGACCCCAAGGCGGTACGGGCATGGTGCGAGGGAAATCCCATCGGTCGGGTGGATGCCGGACAAACTTCCGAGGCGTATTGCCTGTTCAATGACTCTTGCAAAATGGCCGTGGTACAGATTGATAGCGTAGAAGTGCAACAACGTGGAAACTTCTTCGTAAAAGCCGAATTGTCCGAAGAAGCATTGTCGAGAAAGCGTTCCATTTTCGATACGAAGGACCATTGGAAAGGATGGAGATGCGACATACCTAAGTTCCCGGTTCCTGAGGCGTGGGAATCTTGTAGGGTACTGGAGTTTCTGATGGAAGAAATTCTGTCCAACCCCGATAAGATACAAGTGTCTGAACTGGAGAATTATATGAATATGTGGATAGACCGTAGCTTGCACGATTTCAGCTTGGAGGCCATGTCTACGCGTACCGATTACATTCAGAAAATTAGTGATTTGGGCGATGAGCGACTGATGCCTTTGGCCAAACGGTTGGAGAAGCAGATTACGGCTATTTGTGGCGACCATCGGATGGTATACCGTATGGCATGGTGGAAGAACCTTCAGAATTCTGCTGCAATGGAATCGTATTGGGACAAATGGCGAAGCGGACAAGGTGAGGACAATCTGAAGAAGGACTTGCACAAAGTGGATACTTGCCTGAGAAGAATGCCGGATGACTTGTATTCGTTCATTGGAAATTTGAGTGAACTCTTTTCTGCCTTGCGCTATCGGGGTGTGCCACGTGATATCCTTTGGAATATCTACACGCTTCTGCTTCTTCGCCAACGCATTTGCAGGGAGCTTGGCATCGCCATGAAACCTCTGCCGATAAATGCCTATGGAGTAGAGCCGGAAGAAACCATCGGTGAAGAAGACCAGATGGATGAAACTCCGGATGAATGTACCTCGGAAGCAAAGGCATCCGGCAAGGCTCGTAGCAAAGGGCGTACTCCCGAATCGCTCTTCAAGAATGAAGATGGCGAAAGGGATGATGCATTGACCGGGGAGTGGGCAACTTTGTTCGTGGAATACTTGACCCTTCACAAGGCTATGAACAAGGAGATAGATACACGCAAGGATAACTATGTGAGCCGGACGTTTGTGGTGTTCTACCAGAAGTGGAAAAAGAGTGGCTTGGTTTCCACTCAATCCAATGGCAATGCCTGTTTCCAGTTCCTGCACGAAGATTGCGGGCTGACATTGAAGGTGGGTAAGTGTACCTATGCCAACCACATCCGCAAGATGATTTCCGAAGCGAAGGAACTCGACTTGTGGGACATCGAATCGAATGTAAACGCATTCCTTAAATCGAAGAAGGAGTAAATCCTATTCCGCATAAGAAAACTTTATAATCATACATAATTCATTGATAGCAAGGGCAATCCGTAAGGGTTGCCCTTTATGCGTTTATGCCGAATGAATTCCGCATAATTCCACATAAAAGGCATATCCGAAATTTTCTATTCCTTTGCATCATCGAAATAAAACAAACGCTTTCGATGGTGCTCTTTGACATGCTGATACAATCTCTAAGATGAAAAGACAAGGGAGTGAAGAAAGTTTTAGAAAGTTAAGCCTGAAACTTTCTGAATCATAGCTATAACATTTTGATAATCAATATGGAAAAAGAAAGAAACTTCATGAAACTTTCTTTCTTTTTTTCTCTTCATGCATCTCCGTAATTTCGCATCGTTTTCCTTTGGGAAGTTGCCTGATGGTTAGGCAAATCAGAGGAAGCTACGGAGAAAAATAAAATTATTGCTAATCATTAATACCAATATTATATGACAAATCAAATTCAAATTTTCAAGAACCAGGAGTTCGGTGCCATCCGCACCGTAACCGATGGACAGGGCGAAGTGCTTTTCTGCGCCAAGGATGTGTGCGATGCGTTGGGGTATAACAATAGTCGTGATGCTTTGCGAAAACACGTAGAAAAGGGGGATGTAGCAAAATGCGACACCCCTACTACAAGCGGTAATCAGTTCATGACATTCACTAACGAATCTGGCCTCTACGCACTCATTTTTTCCTCCAAGTTGGAAAGCGCCAAGCGATTCAAGCATTGGGTCACCGGCGAAGTCCTCCCAAGCATCCGCAAGCAGGGAGGCTACATGATGGCCCGTCCCGACGAAAGCGATGAAGTGATCATGGCCCGTGCACTCCAAATCATGCAAGCCACGTTGCAGAGACGCGACGAGCAGATAGCCAAGCTCCAGCCCCGTGCCGACTATGCCGACCAAGTGTTGGACTCCATCTCGTGCTTCACCACCACCCAGATAGGCAAGGAACTGAACATGACCGCTCAGGAGTTGAATCGCCTGTTGTGCGAGATGCACATCCAGTACTGGCAATCGGGTCAATACTTGCTTTATGCAGACTATGCCCGACAAGGTTATGCCAAGAACCGTACTCACTCGCACAAGAGTTTCAATGGTAATCTTCACACGCATACCTATTTAGTATGGACGGAACGCGGACGCGACTTTATTCATCGGTTGCTGAATCCTAAGTGTGCGAATTGACCACATTCTAAATCCCCCTCCGGGAGGGGGTTAGGGGGATGTAGCGGGCGCTGGCTTTGCAAACATCCAAAGGTATAAACCAAGCAAACGGAACATCCCCCGTTCCCCCTTCCGAAGGGGGATGAGAAATCATAAATCATAAATCGGAAAACATGAAAACATTCTTCAGAGTACAGGCACAGAGCGAGACCTTCGCCGTGCCAAGTCAGAAGGCCGAAGGAGGCCAAATCAGTAAGTGTAACATCGTCCTCCAAGAGTTGGGCGGTAAGTTTGAAAACAGCTATGTAGCTACCATCCTTGGCGAGCAGGCCAAGACCCGATTCGCACAGAACGACTTGGTGGTGGCGGCATTACGCTTCTCTACCCGTGAATACAACGGGCAAGTTTATCAGGATATCGCGGTAAACGAAATCATTAAAATCAGCAAGTAAATTTTCAGTAACCGGGTAAAGGAATGAGTGGGCGAGTCTTCGAAGTGAAAAGCGCGCAATCCTCACAAACGCCTGAACTCACAATTTTATCCGACAATGACAAAGAAACAGAAAAGAATCGTCATCAATGGCGACGTGAAGATGGACACCGTAACGGTGTATAGTGAAAATCAAATAAAAGTGGAGGCTTGCCCATGGATGGCAGACAAAGCAGATGAAGTGGTTCCCGATGGGCGTGTAAGACTGAAAGGGTGTACTACCATAGAGCCGGGGGCAGGTATGGTATTCCGACCTTATCGACAGGGCACGGGAAACCGGTATAGCATGCTCTTCAAGACGGAACATTGCGACGTGATGCGTACGCAGGGTGGGGTCATCATCGAGAAATGGTGCTTCCGTCCGCCAATGACTCTCGATGATATCTGTACTGCCCGAATCAAGGAAGGGCAACGAATCAATGCATACTATCAAAGCAGAAAGGAAGAAACAATATGGTAAACACTTATTTTACTTGTATCGGTAAGGGGCATGGTGCCCCTGCCATTCCTGCCACACGTGAGGATTGGGAGAAAATGAGAAGAGAACAATGGTTGATAAACATGTGCCAACGTATTGCTGATGGGGATGAGCATTTGAAAAAGCATCTTCCGATATGGACACCGGGATGTGCGGAGTTCAAGGACAATCATCGTTCGATAGCCGATGCGTTGAAGCCTTTGCAACGATTGATGTTGGACTTCGACGAGAAGGGTCATTCGGCAGAGATATTGGAACGTTCGATGAGGCTTCAGGAGGAGGGAAAGTGGGAAATACTGCTCGTGGAAGAGAGTGTACGAAAGGGTACACACGTGTTGATAACCCTCCCCGAATGGATGACTCCGCAAGAGGCGCAACAACGCTTCTCCAACGATGTGGGTTTTCAAGCAGACCCTGCATTGAAGGATGTGGCGAGATGTATTTACATGGTGCCGGAGGGCTCTACATTGTATGTAAGTGAGGCTTTGTTTGCACCACACCATATTGTCACTCAGAGCGAAGCGAAGAGTCTCGGGAATACACACGTTGATGCCCCCGAGATCCTTCGTCGCTCCGCTCCTCTGGATGACAAGAATGAAGGGGGATGCACCCACGAACTCCCCTATAGAGAGGGGGATGGGGGTGTGTTAGAATACACACAGGCGAATGCAGAAGTGGATGGGAATCACACACCCCTCAGTCCCCTCTCAAGAGGGGAAGACCCCAAGCCATTTGTCGAAAGCTTCAAAGGCACACCTTACGCCATCATCATCCAGGAATGGTTCCGCCGAAACGGAGGCGAGCCGGAGCAGGGAGAACGCAACTCCAAGCTCCACAAGCTGGCATCGCACTTGCGATACATCACCGACAACAACGAGGGGCACTTGCTCCAAATCATGCCCAACTTCGGATTGAAGGAAGAAGAGATGCGCCAGCTCATTCACTCGGCTTGCATCGCCAAGTTCTACGGTATGCCACGAGTCCTTCAGAAGCTCTTGAAGGAGATAGAAAGCGAGCACGAAAAAGAGGACACCAACTATGAAACATCAGACATCAGCGCCCCTCCCGCGATGCCCAAGAAACTTCCGCCCCTCATCAAGCTCCTCGTGAGCAAGACGCCCAAGATTTACCAACCGGCGGTGGCGCATGCGGTATTCCCCGCGCTGGGCACGTACCTCTGGAAAACGTACTTCCGATACGTGGATAATGTGGAGCACGAAGCCACGCTCATGAACGTGCTCATGGCGGGCACCGGTGCGGGCAAGAATTGCATCTCGGACCCCATTAACCACATCCTGAAGGATATCCGTTCTCGTGATAAGGAAAACTTACAACGCGAGAAGGAGTGGAAGAAGGATATGCAGACCAAGGGGGCGAACAAGGACAAACGCCAACGACCGGAAGGACTGGTGATTCAGGAGATAGATCCGGACATGACCAACGCCGCATTCGTGCAACGACTGGCCGATGCGGAAGAGCGTTTCTTGTATACAAAAATGAATGAAATAGACCAGTTTGATGCGCTCAAGACGAATGCCAACAAGAAGGCGCACTTCCAGATTATGTGCCTGGCGTTCGACCCGGGCAATGTCTATGGTCAGACGCGTGTGGGAACCTCGAGTGTGAGCGAGCGCGTGTGCATCCGCTTCAATTGGAATGCATCGACTACGATTCGCAAAGGTCAGTCCTACTTCCAGAGCGTGCTTACCGACGGACCTGTCAGCCGTATCAACTTCTGCACCATTCCGGAGCGTCCCATCGGGGCGGAAATGCCCATCTATGGCACGTACGATGCGGGCTTCGACGAGGAGTTGAGACCGTACATCGAGAACCTGAACAAGGCTCGCGGAACGATAGAATGCAAGCAGGCACGTGCGCTCTCGCGCAAGCTCATCGAGGAGTGTGCGGACTTTGCCCGACTATCGGAAAGCCGTGTGTACGAGAATCTTAGCTTCCGTGCCAATGTCATTGCCTTCCTCAAGGCGTGTGTGCTCTATGTGGCGCATGGCGAGCATTGGGACAAGACGATGGAGGATTTCGTGCGATGGTCGTTAAAGTATGACATGTGGTGCAAGATGCATTTCTTCGGCGAGGAGATAGAGAAGGCGGACTATCTGGGTAGTACGCAGAAGCAAAGAGGTCCGCGCAACTTGCTGGACTTGTTGCCCGAGGTGTTTACCTTCGAAGAAGCGGGGATGATGCGTCAGCGTCAGGGTATCCGCACGGGGACATTGGCGAAGATGATAGCCAACTGGAAGAGCCGTGGCTACATTGTCCTGATGGAAGGGGAGGACCCTTCGAGCCACACGCGGAAGTACCGCAAGACGGAGGCGTATCTGGCCAAGCATCCTCAAGACTCAAATACTCAGTTACTCAATTACTCAATTACTTAATGATTGGATGGGAATGATGAAAGAGCCTAGAGGAATACGCAACAATAATCCGCTGAACATCCGCCACTCTTCCGACCGATGGGAGGGTGCGCGGGCCGTTCAGACTGATAAAAGTTTTGTGCAGTTCGAGAGCATGGCGTACGGTTTCCGTGCGGGGTGGAAGGTGCTCGAGAGCTATTGGAAATACTTCAAGGAGCGTCGCGAGCCGTTTACGGTGGGCAATATCATCAGCCGGTGGGCACCGCCATCGGAGAACGACACGGAGGCTTACATCCGCACCGTGCTGATGCTTACAAGCTTGGGTGGGAAGGAACTGATGCCTCGCCCGTTCATGGGCATCGCGCTCGATAAGTTGGCCAAGCTCCTGAAGGCCATGATGGTGATGGAGTGTGGCGTGGCTTACAAGGATGTGGACGAGCAGGCCATTTGGGAGGGCTACGACTTGGCCTTCCCTGGCAAGCGCTTGGACCGAAAGGGTAGATTAAAGTCTAATGAACCCTTGGTGTTGCAATCCGTTCCCTTGCCCGATTCGCTCGAAAAGTCGTATCAGGATTGGGACGAGTACTTCGAGTGGTCGCCTATGGCGCATTGGGGGTAAACAAGAGTGTGAAACAAGAATGTGGGTGTGTCATAATATAAATTTAGGCACAAAAACCGTGTTAATCCGTGTAATCCATGCCTAAAAAAGAAGTAGATGCGTATTTCGACACACCCACATAATGACCTCACTAATAAGCCTATTCGTTCCCTAACATGTAAGGACTGCTCTTTGCCCAGGCAATCATCAGTTCGTTGCGGTCGGAATGCCATGCTTTTTGGTACAAATCCCTTACAACGTCCAGCCACGAGTGCTTGCGGTTATCGGCATTGTCGCCCACATCTACGGTGCCTCCGTTGGCATAATAATGGTCGCGGTTGGTGCTACAGATGCGTGCATATCGGCCGGTATTGGGCTTCAGCTGGTCGTTGGTGAGGTGAAGGTAATACTCCAGTTGCTCGTCGGTGCAATGCTTGTCGGCTGGCATCATGTTAGGGTCTGCTACATAGACGGTTACGCCATCCTTGAACACGTAAGGTTCGTAGAATCCGGCGGTGTACATGTCTTCGTATACCACGCCCGAAACGGCAAATTGGGCAGCTGTTTGCCACTTGATGAAATCGCGGATGCAATTGGTATAGCAAGTATCTACGCTATGTTTCACTTCCCAACAGGTGGTGGCTATCCACGTAGCGAGCTTTTCGGGCGATGGCATGAGGAGGTAAACAAGTCCGCGTTTTCTTACATTTTTCTTTATATCCTTGCCGGTGTAGTATTCCCATAGTTCCACGGGAAAGCCTTCCCAGTTGGGGATGTCGTAGTACGTTCCGAGCTTGATTTGCGCCATGTATGCGGCGCTCAGCACATCCTTGCATTCTTGTACCAGTTGAGGGAATCCGTTCTTGCGGAACTCCAATGGCAGGTCTTGGAAGGTGGTTTGTGCCACGACTGGTTGGTTGGAAAAGCAGATAGCTACGATGGCTATCATGGCCATAATGATGTTTCTTGTTTTCATGGTATAATGTTTTAAGATACTCAGTTCCTCAATTCCTCAATTATTTTTTAAGGGGGTATTACAATGCATGTCCTCCCGAAACCTTGATGACTTGCCCCGTAAGCATGCGGGCTTGTTCGCTGGCAAGGAAAAGGATGGTCTCGGCAATGTCTTCCGGTTGGATGAGTTGGCCCATGGGGATGATGGGGAGCACGGCCTGTTCCAGTTCCTCGTCTATCCATCCCGTCTGGGTAGGACCGGGTGCCACGCAATTCACCGTGATGCCATACTTCGCCACTTCGAGAGCAATGCTTCGGGTGAGCGCTTCCAGGGTGGCCTTGCTCGCTCCGTAGGTTATCTGTCCGGCAAAGACTTGTGCGGCATCGGTAGAGAGGTTGATGATTCGTCCGTAATCGCCTCGGTGGTTAATCATTTCGCGGGTCATCAGCAGGCTTCCACGCACATTGATGGCAAAGGTATCATCAATGACACTACGGGTGATTTGCTCGATGGTATCGAAGCCATCGCAATCGCAATCGGCAGCATTATTGACCAGGATGTCCACCCTTCCGTATCGTTCTATAATGGTGGCATAGATGGATTTAACGGCATCCTCTTGCGTGATGTCGTTCTCTATGATAAGGTAATCGGCATTCATCTCCTGGAGCTTCTTTTCTACCGCAGACGCATCGCCGGCATTGGCTTGGTAGTATCTGTCTGCTCCGTTACGGTCGGCCTTGTCCGCATCGAACGGGCGGGGGATGCGCTTGTATACCAACACCACCTTGACACCTTCGCGGGCAAAGGCGAGGGCAGTGGTTGCCCCGATTCCTTGCGGGTTGTTCGCTCCCGTGATGAGCGCCACGCGGTCTTTCAATCCGTAGTTTATCATTGTTGTTTCTTTCTGATAGCTCTTACTATTCCTATATGGCATAAGAAAAGGCATAATGCTATTATAGCATATCCCCAATTTTTATCCGAAATGCACATTGCTGAAAGAGCAATATATAATGCACTGGCAATGATGTTCAAGACAAGTGCGATAGTGTTGAGTTTTGGTATCATATCAATATTTCTTCCCTTTAATCAAAAAGTAGTTGCAAACTTGTGCTATGCAGATGCATAGTGCGAATGCTCCAATGTAGTATGTGCCATCTATAAAGCACCAAATGGTCAATCCGAGTGCTAATATTGCAATGATAATTGCTAAAATCATTCTTACTTTCATAGCTCATGATTTTGGGTTAACGATGTAAATCTACGAATAAATTATGAAAGGTAAAAATATTTAAAAGAAAAACGCCTCCATCGGTGAGGATGGAAGCGCTTTTTCTGTGATTTATAATCGGACGATAGATTATTCCCACTCGATAGTAGCCGATGGTTTCGGAGACATATCGTAGCATACGCGGTTGATGCATGGAACTTCCTTGAGGATACGGTCTGTAATCTTCATCAAGATAGCCCAGTCGATTTGCTCGATAGTAGCAGTCATCGCGTCGATAGTGTTCACCGCACGGATGATT
>JAFYWH010000075.1 GCA_017558175.1 Bacteroidaceae bacterium | reverse complement strand
GGTGAGGAAGAGTAAACACTAACAATCCCCCTTTGAAGGGGGCCAGGGGGATGTTTCAGCAAGCATGTGCTCCTTAGTGTACGTTACATCCCCCTACCCCCTTCACAAGGGGGATGAGCTACGCCATGCACTCGAGATCCTTCGTCGCTAAAGCTCCTCTGGATGACAAATAACAGAAAAAAATCTGTGAAAATCTGTGGAATCTGTGGTGCAAAAGAAATCAGAAATCAGAAATCATAAATCAGAAACTATGGAAAACAAAGAACTTTGGAGTAAAATCCTGAACATCGTAATCACCGTGCTCACCGCCATTGCCACCACCTTCGGAGTGAGCTCGTGCATGTAGATTTAAATCTCATCAATAGCAGACCTAATATTTCAAGCCAGCAACACAACCATTAAAACACATTTGGATAAAGTTCTTATAAATATGAAATAAAATAACATATATTGAATAAATAAATCCAAAATATATTGGTTTTCTGTATTTTAATTCGTTTCTTTGCAAATGTTGACAATTAATAATTCAGACATTTCTGATACAAAACACATTAAATTATATGAAAAGAATATCCTACATTTGGATGTTGCTGGCTTCAATTTGGCTGGTAGCATGTGCGCCCGAGTATGACATCATCGATGATTCTTACCAACCTCAAGGCGAAAGCAACGTAGAATCCGTAAAAGTTATTGCACACGACTTCATCGGTGCAGAAAACATTACCCGCACATTGGTGGAAGTGGGCGGCGAAGGTGCAACCTTCAAATGGGCCAAGACAGATACCATCGGTATCTTCCCTCTCCAAGGATATCAGGTGGCTTTCCCCATGTCGGAAGGAGCAGGATCACAATCGGCATTGTTCGATGGTGGCGACTGGGCATTGAAATCGTCTTCAAAATACATGGCCTACTATCCATTTGAATACAACAACCGTAGCCACCAAAACATCCTCGTGTCTTACATGGGTCAAATGCAGAAAGGAAACGGGAATACCGACCATCTGGGAGCGTACGACTACATGGCAGCCAATGCTACCACTCCAAGCAAAGGTACGGTATCCTTCGATTTCCAGCACTTGGGTACCTTAGTACAATTCAAACTGAAGGCACCGGAAGCCGGCAATTTCACTTCCATGACCATAGAAGCCAAGAAGCATGTATTTGTACGCAACGGGAAACTTGACTTGAGCAAGGAAACACCGGCAATAGAAACATCCGACAAGGCTACCACCTTAAGCATGGAGCTTTCGGACATCAAGACCACAGCATCGGGACAAGAGCTGATTATCTACATGATGATGGCTCCTACCGACCTTACCGGAGAAAACTTCAAAATCCGCCTCTGCAACGACAAGGGAGAATCGGCCGAAGCCGAACTCACCGGACAGAAATTCGAAGCAGGAAAAGCATATGCCCTCTCTGCTGAGCTGAGTGCGTTTGAAGAGGCGCAATTGCAAATAGCCGACAAGCGAGGAAAAGTAATCGGTTCGGCAGGTGGCACCATCACTTTGGAATATCTAACCAACACTGAATGTGAATTCGTTCTTTCGGAAGATGCGAAGTCATGGATTACACCAGTAGAAACCCGTGCCCTCTCCTTACACAAGGCTTCATACCAAATTGCAGAGAATACAGGAAATGAAAACCGCCGTGCAACTGTAACCATCAAGAGCAAGAACAGCAATCTGGCCGTAGAATATGTGGTTCTGCAAGGAAAGCCGGGAACTTATGCCATCGAAGAAAACAATCCGTTCATACCGGCCGGTATCGTATCAAGTAACCGTCAAGCCACCAGCGAAAAGAACGGCTTGGCCAATCTGTTCGACAATAAACTTGACACATATTTCGAAGCAGATGCCAACACCCAAGTTTTCATCGACTGGGAAGGTACGCACGCCATCTCCATCAATGCCATCCGACTGACAGTAAACAATGACGGATATGGTATTCACAAATGGACATTCCACGCCTCAACAGACGGTAAGGAATACAATGGTTTCGGCTGGGGTATGATCATGGGTGAAAGTTCATCTACTTATCTGTTCGATAAGAAAAACATCCAATATCGTTCAAAGTATTTCCGCTTCTACATCGAAGAAAACCGCGGAAAAGCAACAACACGCCTTTCTGAATTCGGATATACCGAAGATTCGGAAGCAGACAAACCAATCACAACCTTTGACGAACTGGTAGCACGAGGAACATCGCACACCAAGAACAACAATACCCCAATGGGTAACCATTACGACAACCGACATGTAACAACCGATGCAGACCGCCAATGGTTGGCAACCGCAACCAATGAACCTGACCTCTTGCCATCGGCTAGTGGCTATACACTGAGAAAGTATGAAGTAAACCTTTATCCGTACAAGAATCCGCTTCCTGTAGATATCAACCAGCACGGCATCGGCGACTGCTCTGCATTGGCCGTATTTGCCGAAATTGCCTATCTGTTCCCGGATTTCATCAAGTCCATCATTACCGACAATGGAGATGGTACCTACACCGTGGCTATGTTCGACCCACAAGGAAAACCTGTGAACGTAACCATCCAATCGACCTTCTTGGGCGACAACAATGGTATCGGAGCAACCAGCAGCAAGGATGGAAAGGCCAACTGGGGTACTGTATTGGAAAAGGCCATCATGAAATGGAACAAGATATACCAAGTAAACCCGGACATCAATGGTATCGGTTCTGAACATGTAGCACCGCTGTTTACCGGCGAAGGAAACAGTTTTGCCATTTCGCCGAGTGCACTATTGGCAGAACAATTAGCCCAAGCTGTAAACGTTGCCTTAAACGAGCGAATGATCGTTATCGGTGGATTCACAAAGGGTGGTCTCAGCTACAATTATGGTCCGCAAACCGTTACTGCCCATGCATATTCATTCATGCTAAGTACCGACTGGGAAGCCTTGTTCGCTATGCGCAACCCATGGGGAAATAGTCCTGGTGGAAGCAGCAGCGACGACGGAGTGGTAAACATTTATAATGATGGGGTCATTCCTCCAACCATCGACTTACGCATCATCTACCCGGGTGCAGCACTGAAGTATGCCGTCAAGGACCTGGCACCATACTGTCCGCCAGCTTATTAAAAGGGCATGAGATTATTCATATGAATTCATTTTGAAAGATAAAATTTACAATATGAAACCTACCAATTACATATACCTCGTAGGATTATTCCTTATCCTTGGCCTGGCTGGAGGATGTTCGTCGGGAGGAAGCGATGACATACCAACTCCACCCACTCCTATCCAACCAACAGAAAAGGATTATGTCAATGTATCCAAGGATTCCCTTCAGGCTACTAGCCAAGGAAACGAGGTACAAATATCATTCACTACCAATAAAGGCTGGACAGCTTCGTCCAGCCAATCGTGGTGTACATTATCCATTACTTCGGGAGAAAAGGGAAGCGTTACATTAAAAGCGACAATGACAGAAAACACCACTACTGGAGAACGTACAGCTATCATTACTATTAAAGCAGGAACAATATCCCAGCAGATAGTCATCACCCAAGAGGCTGCCCCCAAAGACAAACTGGAGCTGGCAACCACTTCATTTACAGTAGTAGCCAAAGGTAAGGAAATACAAATTCCATTCACTACGGATGTTGCTTGGGAAGCAAGTTCAGACCAAGAGTGGTGTACCCTTTCGGCCACAAGCGGAGAAGCTGGTGAAAACATCATTACAGCTACTATAGTTCAGAACAAAGAGCTGAAAGAACGGAAAGCAACCATTACAATCAAGGCAGGAACAGCTACACCTCAGAAGGTAACCATCAACCAAGAGGCAGCCGAAAAAGACAAGCTGGAACTGGCAACCACTTCATTTACAGTAGTAGCCGAAGGTAAGGAAATACAAATTCCATTCACTACGGATGTTGCTTGGGAAGCAAGTTCAGACCAAGAGTGGTGTACCCTTTCGGCCACAAGCGGAGAAGCTGGTGCCCAATCGGTTACAGTGATGATAGCCAAAAACAAAGTAAAATCCGAACGAAAGGCTACTATCACCTTGAAGGCAGGAACAGCTACACCACAGAAAGTGACCATCACTCAAGAAGCTGCAGCACCCGACCAAATCGACCTAAAGGAAAAGTCATACAAAGTTGGGACTGATGGTAAAAACATAGAAATAACCTTTACCACTAATGCAGCATGGATGATAGCATCCGACCAATCGTGGTGTACCCTTTCGAAAGCTATCGGCGAAGAAGGTACGCATACATTGACTGTGGCCGTCGACAAGAATACAGGATACGAAGACCGTACAGCCACCATCACCTTGAAAGCAGGAAATGTACAAGAAACAATCACCATCAGTCAAGAAAAAAAATATCAACTGAAAGTGACCTATACTGATGCTCTCAACGACTATTCGGGAGCAGATGTGGAAGTCAAGGTACAATGTAATACTGAATATGAAATTTCCTTTGATGCAAACTGGATTCAACAAGTAAAATCACGCTCCATGAACGAAGATACCATCCTTTTCAAAGTAAACAGAAATGATGATACCAAAGAACGTGAAGCAGAAATTACCTTCTTCAACAAAGAGAAGAATCTGAAAGAAACCATCAAGATTAGACAAGAAGGAAAACCTGAAGATACTTCCGTGAAGCCAAGCGGAAATATCGGCAATATGGAGTGGGGATAATATCAAGTAATATTGCGACTATAATTCACTCAACAAACAAAAAAGAAATGTCATTCCAAGCACACGGCCCGGAATGACATTTTCTCTTTATCCTCAGTCCTCAATCCTCAGTCCGATTGGTTGAGGAGGGTGTTTACTCAATCTTCAGGTTCTGGAAGCAACATGACCAGCCGTCGTTGGCATCGGTGATGACAATGCGAACGGCCTTGACCGGCGCTTCCAGATTGCGGATATACGCATGATAGTGATGGAAATCCTCACCCTTGATGAAGTTCACACCATCGTACGAATACTCCACATAGCCATCGCTCACGCCATAGAACGGAAGCGTAGCATAGCCCGTAGGCACATGGATGGTGGTACATGCCACCGGCTCCTTGAAGGTGTAGGTCAGCGTCTGTCCGGCCTTGACTTTCGTCTTACTACGGATCATCTTGCTGAAGTTGTAGGTGGTAATGGTTTCCAGCTTGTTGTTCTTCTGCAACTCGATGTCGCTCGTTACACTTACCTCCGGAGTGAGATAGCGGTGAAGCTCCACATTCTCCGCACCCACGGCCACACTGTGCAAGCCTCGGCCGAAGAAGGTGCTGAAGCGGAATTTCTGCGGTGCATCGGTCACAATGTTTCCGCTTACCACCGGCGATGTAACGGTAGGTTCGGTACCGTCCATGGTGTAGCGAACCACGGCCGACGGATACGGAAGCGTTACCTTGAGCTGGGCATCCTGGTACACTACCTTAGGAGGTTCCACGCGGAAGGCGATGCCCATGGCATAGAGTCGGTCGTAATGCTTGTTTACCATGCGCGAGTAGAAATCGGCATAGTTCTTGTGCTCCTTGGCACTCCAGCCTATCTCGGCCAACGCACACAGACGAGGGTACACCTGATACTCTGCAAAGCGCGGCGGGAACTGCATGAGCTCTGTCCACAACCCGGCCTGCACACCGATGACGAGCTTCTCTTCCTCCGGCGTGAGTTGCATATCTTGATACGGCTCGTAGCTATACATGCGGTCGAGCGGAATGATGGATGCCCAGTTGTGACCTCGCTCT
This sequence comes from Bacteroidaceae bacterium, assembly GCA_017558175.1. GTDB lineage: Bacteria > Bacteroidota > Bacteroidia > Bacteroidales > Bacteroidaceae > Phocaeicola. Next base: position 11,806 of record JAFYWH010000075.1, on the reverse strand, counting down.
ACCGATGAATATTGCATGTCGAGGTACAGATAGTCGCCCGTCTGCATCACGGTAGGCTGTCCGTGCTTGATGGATTCCAATCCCTTGGCCTGACTTCTCCATGCCACCACGGTGGATGTAGGGCGCAATCCGCCATTGTCCTGAATGTCGTCCCAACCCATCATCACCTTGCCGTGCTTGGCAATGATGCTTTCCATTCTCTTTACAAAATATCCGTGAAGTTCTTCGGCTTTCTCGTAGCCTTCCTTCTTCATGAGTGCCTGACACTCCGGACATTGTGCCCAGTAGTCGAACACCACTTCATCGCCACCGATGTTGATGTAAGGCGACGGGAAGAGGTCGGCCAACTCCTTGATGATATCGTCGATGATGCGGTAGTTGCTCTCCTTGCCCACGCACCACACATTGTCGAACTCACCGCAAGCCGAAGCCTTCTCGGTCTTCGTTCCGCAGGTCACATCCTTCAGTACGGCGGTAGACGAGAGGGCATGTCCCGGAAGGTCGAACTCCGGAATAATCATTACATTTCGCTTCTGTGCATAGGCTATGAGTTCCTTCATTTCCTTCTGCGTGTAGTAGCCTCCGTAGCGTTCCGAACCCGAGAGGTAAGTAGGCGGAATCACTTCGTTCTTGCCTCGCCAAGCGCCCTTGCCGGTAAGCTCCGGATACTTCTTGATTTCGATGCGCCAGCCGTTGTCGTCGGTAAGGTGCAGGTGGAGTCTGTTCAGCTTGTGGTTCGACATCCAGTCGATATAGTTTCGCAGATACTCCAGTTCGAAGAACGTGCGCGACACATCGAGCATGAATCCTCGATAGCCGAATCGCGGAGCATCTTCTACCGAAAGTGCCCCGATGGCATACTCCTTCAGACGGAGATGTTCGCCCGAATAGACCTCAGCCGGGAAGAGCTGGAGCAGGGTCTGCACGCCATAATACTTGCCCGCCTCATCGGCCGAAACGATGGTGATGCCCGCATCGGTCACATCGAGTCGGTATCCTTCTTGCGGAAGGCTCTTGTCGGTGGCAAAGGTGATGCATCCCTGTGCCTTGGCCTGTGCGCTCACGGCAATGGGGAAGTCGAACACATCGTCCAGCTTGTCTTGCAGATAGTTGGCCGAGAAGTCCTTCACATCCTTTGACACAATGGTCAGTCCTTTCTTTACTACAAAGGTTCCCTCGCCCATCTGCATCTTCTGCGGAGCGGGAATGATATTGGGTTGGCTATCGCACCATCCGGTTGCCAAACTGCCGAGTATCATAGCTATTGTCAGTATTGTTTTTTTCATGATGATTGGTTTATTAAATTTATATAATCCCCTTCTTATACGCCTCCTTCAACTGCTTCATTGCCTGCTCCAGCACACTGCGCGGACTCGCCACATTCAGTCGCATGAAGCCTTCGCCTTCTTCGCCAAAGGCCGTTCCGCTGTTCAAAGCAAGGTGAGCCTTGTCTACAAAGAAATCGTTCAATGCCTCTTGCGACAAGCCCATCTCACGGCAATCGAGCCACAACAGGAACGATGCCTGCGGACGGATGGCCTTGATTTTCGGCGTGTGCTCCTTGAGGAAGGCATCCACATAGTCGATGTTACCTTGTATATAAGCCAAGCATTGGTCGAGCCATTCGGTGCCATGTGTATAGGCTGATTCGATGGCAAGGAAAGCGAACACATGTCCGAGGTCGAACTCGCAAGATTCGAGGAAGCTATGGAACTTGGCACGAAGCTCCGGATTGAACACCAAGGCGTGCGAAGACGAGAGGCCCGGCATATTGAATGCCTTCGAAGGCGACATGAAAGTAACACAGTTCATGCGTGCCTTTTCGCTTACCATGGCAAACGGACGGTGCTTGTGCGGAGGCAATGTGAGGTCGGCATGGATTTCGTCGGAGAACACCAGTACACCTTCTTCGTAGCAGATTTCGGCCACTTGCTGAAGCTCTTCTTCGGTCCACACAATGCCACCCGGATTGTGAGGATTGCAGAGAATGAACACCTTGCATCCCTTCACCTGCTCGCGGAAATTGTCCATATCCATGCGGTAAGTGCCATCCACCAACTTCAGCGGATTGGTTACCAATGTGCGGTCACTACGCGTATTCAACCACGAGAACGGACCATATACAGGAGGCTGGATCAACACCTTGTCGCCCGGATTCGTAAATGCCTTCAGCGCCATGCCCAAGCCCGGCACAATGCCCGGAACGAAGTGAATCATCTCCTTCTCCACATCGAGTCCGTAGCGGTTCTTGTTCCATTGGATTATGGCCTGAAAGTAGCTGTCCGGCTTGGCAGTATAGCCCAGCACCGGATGTTCCAAACGCTGGCGGATGGCTTCGGTAATGAACGGAGCGGTGGCAAAGTCCATATCGGCCACCCAAAGGGGAATCAAGTCTGTGCGTCCCCAAATTTCCTTTACATCATCCACTTTCACGGCAGACGTTCCACGTCTGTCTATCACTTTATCAAAATCGTATTTCATAGTATCAATAGTTTTCTTTACCACAAAAATAAATAATAATTCTTACTTTAGCGAATAATCAACTATTTTTGTCCCCCGAACATTCATTATTAGAAGCATGATCAAGCAAGATTACCTCATCCGTATGATTCTCGAAATCATCACCCTCATAGCCAATGCGCTCCTGAACAAGCAGAAAATCCGTCCGCAAAGCAGGGTGGAATACGACTGCCTCACCCGTCAGATTCTCGAGGTACCATCGGACCAGCTGAAGGATCTCTCGCCCGAAGAAATCATCGGCCGATACGAGGGCGACACCAACCGCATGGGCAAGATAGAGCTGGCCGGCATGACCCTGCTGAAGATTTCGGACGAGCTGGGCGATGAGCATCTGCTACTGAAATCCCGCTTGAAGCAGAACGGCATCGAGTTGCTGAAGTTTGTGCAAACCCAAGGCGATACTTTCTCTATCCAGCGGATGTCGATTATACAGATGCTGGAAACTAATTCATCCTCCTTGTGAAGGGGGCCAGAGGGATGTTCCATTGGCTTGAGAAGCCTCTATGCAGAAGCAAAAATTAACGTATCCTAATGACACATCCCCCTACCCCCTTCATAAAGGGGATTCGAACGATTCCCCTAAAAAAATCGCCATCCTTCAAAAAAAATCTCACAAAACACTTGTTTTTATCAGAAAAGTATTACTTTTGCATCGTGTTTAACAACAAAAAGAAACTATTTAAGTAATGACAGCATTGTATTCTACATATTTCTTCTTTTTCTTTTTTTACTTTTACTTTAGCAATAAGGTGAAGCGGGAAGTTGTATGTATACAATGAATAAGACAAAATGAAATAACAATGAATCCCGCTTCCGTTTGAGGCGGGATTTTTTATTAAACTAAAAACAGAACAATGAAAAGAATTGCGATACAAGGCGTACCCGGCTCGTTCCACGACATTGCCGCACACAAGTTCTTCCCGAACGAAGAAATCGAACTCCTCTGTTGCGATACGTTCGAAGAAATCTTTGCGCACATCCAGGAAGACAGCTCGGTCATCGGGATGCTGGCCATCGAAAACACCATTGCCGGTAGCCTTCTCCACAACTACGAACTCATGCGCGACAATGGTGTGACCATCGTGGGCGAACACAAGCTCCGCATCAAGCACAACCTCGTTTGCTTGCCGGAAGACGATTGGGATACACTATCCGAAGTCCACTCTCACCCGGTGGCATTGGCCCAGTGCCGCAACTTCTTGCAACGCCATCCGCAAATGAAGGTGGTAGAAGCCGACGACACCGCGAAGAGTGCCGAAATCATCCGCCAGAAGGACATGCGCGGACATGCAGCCATCTGCTCGAAGTATGCAGCCGGGCTCTATGGCATGAAGATTCTGGAAGAAAGCATCGAGACCAACAAGCACAACTTCACCCGTTTCCTCGTGGTGGCAGACACTTGGCGTGCCGATGACCTCCGCCAGCGTGGCCAGTCGAACAAGGCGACCATCGTCTTCTCGCTCCCGCACAACGAAGGTAGCCTCTCGCAAGTATTGAGCATCTTTTCATTCTATAAAATCAATCTGACCAAGATTCAGTCGCTCCCAATCATCGGACGCGAATGGGAATACCTCTTCTATGTGGATGTAATCTTTACCGATTACTTGCGTTTCCGCCAGTCGATTGATGCCGTATCACCACTTACCCGCGAACTTAAAATCTTAGGAGAATATGCAGAAGGAGAATCAACCTTATAATATACAGCCAGCCGACAGATTGGCGAACGTGAGCGAATACTACTTCAGCCGAAAGTTGAAGGAAGTGGCTCAGATGAATGCAGAAGGCAAGAATATCATCAGCCTGGGCATCGGAAGCCCTGACATGCCACCTTCGGAAGAGACCATCAATGTGCTTTGCGAACAGGCCAAGCGTGCCGATGTGCATGGTTATCAGCCTACCGTGGGTATCCCTGAACTCCGCAAGGCCATGGCCGACTGGTACAAGCGCTGGTACAATGTAGACCTCGACCCGGCTACCGAAATCCAACCGCTCATCGGTTCGAAGGAAGGTATCTTGCATGTAACATTGGCATTCGTGAATCCGGGCGACCAGGTGCTCGTTCCGAATCCGGGCTACCCTACTTATACCTCTTTAAATAAGATCTTGGGAAGCGAGATTGTGAACTACAACTTGCGCGAGGACAACGGTTGGCAACCCGACTTCGAGGAATTGGAAAAGATGGACTTGAGCCGTGTGAAGCTGATGTGGACCAACTATCCGAACATGCCGACCGGAGCAAATGCAACTATGGAATTGTATGAAAAGTTAGTGGCCTTTGCCCGCAAGCACAACATTGTGATTGTGAACGACAATCCGTATAGCCTCATCCTCAACCAGAAGCCATTGAGCATCCTCAATGTGCCGGGTGCGAAGGAATGTTGCATCGAATTCAACTCGATGAGCAAGAGCCACAACATGCCGGGCTGGCGTGTGGGATTGCTCGCAACCAATGCCCAATTCGTGCAATGGATTCTCAAGATCAAGAGCAACATCGACTCGGGTACTTTCCGTCCACTCCAGTTGGCAGCTGTCCAAGCTTATAACAACAGCATGGAATGGCACGAAGAAGCAAACATCCATGTATATAGCCGACGCAGAAAATTGGCCGAGGAAATCATGCAGACCTTGGGGTGCTCGTTCGACACCAATCAGGTGGGCATGTTCCTTTGGGGACGCATCCCAGAGTCGTACAACGATGTAGAGGAACTGACAGAGAAAGTGCTTCACGAAGCGCGTGTGTTCATCACTCCGGGCTTCATCTTCGGAAGCAATGGCAAGCGTTACATCCGCATCTCGCTCTGCGCCAAGGAAGAGAAACTCGCCGAAGCATTGGAAAGAATCAAGGGGATTACCCTATCCCCCTTATAAAGGGGGCCAGGGGGATGTATCATCCGAAAGGTACACAAGCTAATAAAACATCCCCCTACCCCTTTCATAAGGGGGGGAATTAAGAAAACTAAAAACCAAAAAATCAGAATATAAAAAAATAAAATATAGAAACTATGGAACTCGAATTACAACCTTTAGCATTACCGGGAATTTCAGAAGAACGCCCTATCGTCATAGCAGGCCCATGTAGCGCCGAAACAGAAGAACAAGTGATGAATACTGCCCATGCCCTCGCCAAGAAGGGTGTGAAGATTTTCCGTGCAGGTATCTGGAAGCCACGTACCAAGCCAGGTGGTTTCGAAGGTGTAGGAGCCGAAGGTTTGACATGGATGCAACGCGTGAAGCAGGAAACAGGCATGCTCACCGCTACCGAAGTGGCTACTCCGAAGCATGTGGAAGAGGCATTGAAGGCAGGTATCGACCTTCTTTGGGTAGGTGCCCGTACCACAGCCAACCCATTCGCGATGCAAGAATTGGCCGACTCTTTGCGTGGTGTAGATGTTCCGGTATTGGTAAAGAATCCGGTGAATCCTGATCTCGAACTTTGGATCGGTGCACTCCAGCGCATCAATGGTGCTGGTTTGAAGCGTCTCGGTGCTATCCACCGTGGTTTCTCTTCGTTCGACAAAAAGATTTATCGCAACCTTCCGCAATGGCATATTCCTATCGAATTGCGTCGTCGCATTCCTGAATTGCCTATCTTCTGCGACCCGTCGCACATCGGTGGCAAGCGCGAGTTGGTAGCTCCGCTTTGTCAGCAGGCCATGGACTTGGGCTTCGATGGTATCATTGCCGAAAGCCATTGCAACCCGGATGCCGCATGGAGCGATGCTTCTCAGCAAGTCACTCCGGACATTTTGAGCTATATCCTCAACTTGCTCGTAATCCGTAAGGAAAAGCACACTACCGAAAGCTTGAGCGAACTCCGCTCACAAATCGACGAGTGCGACAATGCCCTCATCGAAATGCTCGCCAAGCGTATGCGCGTGTGTCGCGAAATCGGTACCTTCAAGAAGGAACATAACATGACCATCCTTCAGACTGGCCGTTACAACGAAATCCTCGACAAGCGCGGTGCACAAGGTGCGCTCTGCGGTATGGGTTCGGAATTCGTGAAGAAGGTGTTCGAAGCCATCCACGAAGAAAGTGTGCGCCAGCAAATGGAGATTATTAATAAGTAATTTTGTCTCACCACGGAGGACACGGAGTCTCACAGAGTATTTTTTGCAAACCAATGCCCGCTACATCCCCCTACCCCCCTTCCGAAGGGGGATGAAAAGTAAGGCTCCCCCAGGGGGCAGGGGGATGTTCCGACAACATATAAAACCGAGTGGAAATCTGTGTAATCTGTGGTGCAAAAAGAATAAACAACAATGAGAATACTAATCCTAGGAGCCGGAAAGATGGGCTCCTTCTTTACCGATGTGTTGAGTTTCAAGCACGAGACTGCTGTATACGATGTGAACCCACAGAAGTTGCGCTTCATGTACAACTGCTATCGTTTCACCAAGCTCGAAGAAATTGAGGAGTTCCGTCCGGAGCTGGTCATCAATGCAGCCACCGTGAAGTACACCCTCGATGCGTTCAACCAAGTGTTGCCCGCCCTTCCGAAGGATTGCATCATCAGCGACATTGCTTCGGTGAAGACCGGCTTGCAGGAATGGTACGAAGCGAGCGGATTCCGCTATGTATCGACCCACCCGATGTTCGGTCCTACCTTTGCCAACCTCGACCAACTGAGTTCAGAGAACGCCATCATCATCAGCGAAGGCGACTATATGGGCAAGATTTTCTTCAAGGATCTGTACCAAGGCTTGGGCTTAAACATCTTTGAATACACCTTCGATGAGCACGATGATACAGTGGCTTATTCGCTTTCCATCCCGTTCGTATCAACCTTCGTTTTTGCGGCGGTCATGAAACATCAGGACGCTCCGGGTACAACGTTTAAGCGCCACATGGCCATCGCCAAGGGGGTTTTGAATGAAGACGATTATCTGTTGCAGGAAATTCTCTTCAACCCTCGCACACCGGCTCAAGTGGAAGGCATCCGCACGGAGCTGAACGAGTTGCTCGAAATCATCAGCAAGAAAGATTCGGAAGGCATGCGTGCTTTCTTGACCAAGATTCGACAGAAGATTAAGTAAGGACACTATAATAATCCCCTCTTGAGAGGGGATTGTTGTATCAAAACCTATTTCTTAAAACCACTTCATCAATCCACGCAAATAGGCTGTCAATTCACCAGCCATCTTCTCGTGTTGCCACTTGCTTGGGTGCCAAGCAGCTCCATATCCCAAATCGCCACTCTGTGTGCTCACATCGAAACGATAGACATTGGTATCACCCTTCAAGCGTGCCTGACGCACCACGGCATCCATGGCAAACTGCAGATGCTCCAATTTGTTTCCGAACATGGTGCATCCACTCAAAAACACAATCTTGGCTTCCGGATACTTCACACGAAGTGTATAGTAGAAATCACGATAGGCATTCTCCAACATGGTCTTGTCGTACGGTTCGGTGCTCACATCGTTCGTGCCAAGGTTTACACATACCACATCCGGTGTATAGTTGGCAAAATCCCACTTCTCCGTTTCCACACCGAACAAGGTCTGGTCGTACATTCTCGGCATGCATTCAGCATTGCCGGTCTTAGGGCCCTTGTAGTTTCGATAGATACCGATACCACTACGGGCTACCACCACATGTTGCGCTTGGAGAGCGCGGGCTGTAAGAGCCGCATAGGTATAATAATGATTGGAGGTTTCGTCTGCAAAACCTTGCTTCTCGTCTGATGCTTCCAAACCATATCCGCAAGTCATGGAGTCGCCGATGAACTCAATCTTACGCACCGGGAGTTCTGCACATGGCAACAACTTGCATCCATCGTCCAACCCGAATCCGCGGAACTCAGGCAAGCGCTTGTATCCTTCGTTGAGGTACATCACCCGCACATCGTGAACCATATTCGGCAAGGCTACCGCGAGTGTCACCACCGAATCCTTAGGAGCATTGAAGCTCACCTTGTAGGGAGCACTGTTGTCAATCTGCACCATGAAATATCCGCTCATCGGCTTGGCCATCATCTTGAGCGAAGTACCCTCGAAACGGGCATTGACCTGAACACCCGGGTAGGTGAAAGCCGGAGCATCTGGATTCTGGAAACTGACGCGTCCCACATATTGAATGTTTGGGTCACTCGCTTTAATCCAATTTCCTTCGAGGGGAAGGGTCTGAGCCATGGCATGGCCAAACAGGCAAGCCAATGGCAAGAACAAGAAACGCTTTATACTTTTCATTCTTCATCTGTTTTGGTTGAAAACACAAAAATAACGATAAAATCAATAATTATTCCCCAATGCTTCCATTTTTCCGACAAACCTCTTATCTTAGCGGAAATTTTAACCGAACTATGATGAACAAACAAGCTAAACAACGCATCCCTTACCTGGACTTCCTGAAGTTCTTTGCCATAGCCAGCGTGGTGCTGGGGCACTCCGTAGAACAGACCACAGGAAACGATTTCTGGGACAATCCTATCTGGTCTTTCATCTATACCTACCACATGCCGCTCTTCATGTTGCTATGCGGGTATTTCTTCGGTTCATCATTGAAGCTGCCTTTCGTGACCATGTTCAAGAAGAAGTTCATGCAATTGGGCGTTCCTTCCATCTCGGCATGGGTGCTGATGTATCTCTTCGTCACGCTCACGGGATACAATCCTTATCCGGAGATAGTGGACCTCAGCTGGTTAGGCTTCATGAATGCCATGTGGTTCCTGAAATGCGTATTCTTCTGCTACCTCATCGGATGGATATTTGTCAAGGCGATGCGCAAGGTATGGATAGCTGCACTCACCTCTACCATCCTGGTGCATCTCATCCCTATGTTCAGCATCGATAGCGTGAATTTCATGCTTCCGATGTTCTGGGTGGGCTATCTGTGCAACCTCAATCAGGCGTGGATAGACCGACATCGTACCGCCCTTCTCACCACAAGTGTGATTGCTTTTGCATCCATGCTCCCATTCTGGTCGGGACGACTCACGGTATACATGGTGCCTATCGACTTCTTCGATTGGAGTACACTTACATTGAATGTCGAGAATCTTGGTGTCACCCTCTATCGGTTGGCCATCGGCATAGCCGGAAGCATGGTGTTCTTCCTCTTGTCGCCAAGCGTATACAATCGCATCCAGAATTTCCGCATCACCCCTACCCTCAACCGGTTGGGCAAGTGTACCTTAGGCCTTTATTGGACACAGACCTTCCTATTGGAATGTACCTGGCACAGCATCGGACTCTATGTAAACACAGCCAACAGCTTTTGGGTGACTCCGCTCATTGCCATCTTCGAGCTTTTCCTTTGCTATCAGGCAGTCCTGCTCTTGAGAAAGAACAAATATACCCGACTCTTGTTCTTGGGTGAAAATGCATAAATTAGTCAAACATCAGAAAACAATAAAGATTATGAAATACCATTTGATCGGCATCATTGCCATGATTTTCCTTTTGGGTTCCTGCAGTTCTCAACCGGACCCACGCGAAGCCTTTGTCAGCTCCTATCTGGAGAAGTATCCCGAATCGACTTTAGTGGATATATATAAAGGTAGCTTTCAGGACGTATTCGGACCGGCTCATCTGCTCACCGATAGAGAAGCCGTTATCCGCTATATCCAATACGAAATGAAAAACTCCGAATCCTACGAAGAGCATGATTACATCCCCTGCGGATGGCAAGGCAACTTCTATCAGGTGAACCTGAAAGTCATTGCCGACGGACGGATTCCGATGGACGATTTTGTCGATGCATTCATGGCCAGTGCCAATGGCATCAATGCGGAACTGACTGAGCCATTCGTAGCAGATTGGGCTTTAGTTCAGCAGGCTATCCGCAAGGTGGCTCCCCACATGGAAGGCTTCTCCCAAGACTCTGCCACAATAGCTACCCTCCTGCAAGAAGGGAAATATGTGATGCACCATAGCGAGAAGTTCAATGAGCACTATCATCCGCATTATCGCATCATCCGCAAGGATCTGTTCGAGAAAAAAATTCTACCGAAATTATAGTGCTGAATTTGAGCACTTCACCATCCATCCGGAAGGTTGGGCGAACATCGGCATTTTGAGAATTGGGAGATTTTCACTAATATTGCATCCGGTTTGCTTCATGCCCCGAAAAAACAAGGGAAAAAACGCATGAAGAAACGAGTCAGAGGACCTGTCTCCAAACCAAAATCAAGATACTTATATTAAAATATGATACTAACAGTTGTTAAACGTGATGGTCGTATCGTGGGATTCAACCGCGAGAAGATTGCTGCTGCCATCCGCAAGGCTATGCTGACGACCGAAAATGGCGAGGACGATATCCTCGTCTATAAGATAGTGGACCGTATCGAGTACAAGGGAAAGGAACAAGAGTCGGTCGAAGAAATCCAAGACATGGTGGAATTGGAACTGATGGCATCTCCGCGCAAGGAGGTGGCCAAGAGCTACATTGCCTATCGCGACAAGCGAAGCATTGCCCGCAAGGCCAAGACACGCGAAATGTTCTTGGAAATCGTCGATGCCAAGTCGAACGACGTGACCCGCGAAAACGCCAACATGAATGCCGATACTCCGGCAGGCATGATGATGAAGTTCTCGTCGGAAACCACCAAGCCGTTCGTGGATGACTATCTCCTCTCGGAAGATACACTCTGGGCATTGCGAAACAACTACCTGCACATCCATGACAAGGATTACTATCCTACCAAGTCGCTCACTTGCATCCAGCATCCGCTTGACAAGATTCTGGACCATGGATTCATGGCCGGACATGGCGAGTCGCGTCCAACCAAGCGCATCGAGACCGCATCCATCATGGCATGCATCTCCATGGAAACCGTGCAGAACGAAATGCATGGCGGACAGGCCATCCCGGCATTCGATTTCTACTTGGCTCCATATGTACGCCGAAGCTATATAGAAGAGGTGAAGAACATCGAAAACCTCACCGGTATGGACTTGAAGCACTTGTACGATGCTCCGATTGAAGACTACATCGCCAAGGACCTTCTCTTCATGCAAGGTGATGAGCGCATGAAGCAGCATGCTATCAACCGCACCGTGAACCGCGTACACCAGTCGATGGAAGCGTTCATCCACAACATGAACACCATCCACTCCCGCGGTGGTAACCAGGTGGTATTCTCATCGGTGAACTATGGTACAGATACCTCTGCCGAAGGCCGATGCATCATCCGCGAACTCTTGATTTCGACCAACGAAGGTGTGGGCAATGGCTCAACAGCCATCTTCCCTATCCAGATCTGGAAGAAGAAACGCGGAGTAAGCTACTTGCCGGAAGACAAGAACTACGACCTCTACCAGTTGGCATGTAAGGTAGCAGC
>JAFYWH010000074.1 GCA_017558175.1 Bacteroidaceae bacterium | reverse complement strand
GGCCGTACCCATACCCGCGACATCAGCTACATGGGAGGCTTGATGAAGATTATGCCTTTCTTGGCCGTAGGTTATGTCATTGCCGGTTTGGCGAACCTTGGTTTACCGGGTTTGAGTGGCTTCGTGGCCGAAATGACCGTATTTGTCGGTTCGTTCCAGAATGATGATACCTTCCATCGCGTATGTACCATTGTGGCTACTACCAGTATCGTGATTACAGCCGTATATATCCTTCGCACCGTTGGTAAGATTCTGTATGGCAATGTACAGAACCCGGAACATTTGAAGTTGACCGATGCCACTTGGGATGAACGTTTTGCAGTAATCTGCCTCATCGCTTGTGTAGCCGGTCTTGGTATGGCTCCATTCTGGATGAGCGAATTAATCAGCGAGAGTGTAGAACCGATTATTGCTATATTAATGAAGAATTAAGAACGAAGAATGAAGAATGTAATGGAAGAAGAAGATTCTTCATTTCCTGAGCAAAGCGAAGTATTCTTCATTCTTCATTAAAAAGTAAACGATTATGGATTATACATCTATTCTATCCATGCATCAAGAATTGAGCTTGATTGCGGTCTTTCTATTGACATTCGTGATGGACTTGTTCCTTCCCGAAGAGCACCGTTACCTTGCCCGTCGAGGAGCTTGTATTGCGTTAACTATTCATTTGATACTGAATATTGTACCCGATGAAGTGATTCTGTTCGGTGGCATGTATCATTCCACACCAATAGCATCCGTCATGAAGAGCATTCTCACATTGGGTACCATCTTAGTGTTCCTACAGAGCAGCGACTGGTTGAAGCGTAAGGACGTGACACACAAGAACGGTGAGTTCTACATCCTGACACTCAGCACATTGATCGGTATGTACTTCATGGTCAGTGCCGGACACTTCCTCTTGTTCTTCTTGGGATTGGAATTGGCTACTGTGCCTATGGCTTGTATGATTGCATTCGACAAGTACAAGGGTCATAGTGCCGAAGCCGGTGCCAAGTTCATCCTTTCGGCTTTATTCAGTAGCGGTATCATGCTGTATGGTGTATCCATGATTTATGGTACCATCGGAACGCTGTATTTCGAAGACATCCCGGCCGGTTTGAATGGTGAACCCTTACAGATACTTTCACTGGTGTTCTTCTTTACCGGATTGGCCTTCAAGTTGAGTTTGGTTCCTTTCCACTTGTGGACAGCCGATACATACCAAGGTGCACCGACCAGCGTAACTGCTTATCTTTCGGTAATTTCGAAGGGTGCAGCAGCCTTTGCTACCATGGCCGTATTGGTGAAAGTATTCGGCCCGATGACAGCCGAATGGAGCAAGATGCTTGCCGTTGTAATTGTTGTAACCATTACTATCGGTAACTTGTTCGCCATGCGTCAGAAGCACTTGAAGCGCTTCATGGCATTCAGTAGTATTTCGCAAGCCGGCTACATCATGTTGGCCGTATTGGCAGGAACTCCGCAAGGCATGGCTTCGTTGGTATATTACATGGTTGTGTATATTGTGGCCAACTTGGCTGTATTCGGTGTAATCGCTTCTGTAGAACACCACACACATGGCAAGTTAGAAATGACCGATTACAATGGCTTGTACCAAACCAACCCGAAACTCACGATGGTCATGACCTTGGCCTTGTTCTCGTTGGCAGGTATTCCTCCGTTCGCAGGCTTCTTCAGCAAGTTCTTCGTATTTGCAGCAGCTTTCAACAGTGGATACTACCTCATTGTGTTCATTGCATTGGTCAACACCGTGATTTCCTTGTATTACTACTTGTTGATTATCAAGGCTATGTTCATCACACCGAACGAGCAACCTATCCCAACCTTCCGGAACGGTAGCGCCATGCGTCTCTGTCTGATGATTTGTGTAGCAGGTATCTTGTTATTGGGTATTGTGAGCAGTGTATATACCGTTTTGAGCGATACGGCTGCCAGCTTCTAAGAAACAACTGATACATTTAATGATAAGAAAGTCCGGGAGTGCCTACCATTCTCGGACTTTTTATTTACTTTTGCGCCAAAAAGAATTTGACATGAAAAAGAATACCCAAGCCATACTATTAGCACTTGCAGCTGTACTCAGTTGGTCTACCGTGGCTACTGCTTTTAAAGTGGCCCTAACCTATCTCACCCATTTCGAGATGCTGCTGATAGCCAGCCTTACCAGCGTGCTCATCTTTGCCATGGTATTGACCTTCCAGAAGAAATGGACATTGGTGAAACAACTCTCAGGCAAACAATGGAAAGAACTGGCCTTTCAAGGCTTCTTGAATCCGGCTGCCTATTACCTGATTCTATTCAAGGCATACGATATGCTCCCCGCGCAAGTGGCTCAACCGGTGAACTATGCCTGGCCCATTGTACTCCTTATTCTCTTGGCCATATTTGCAAAACAGCCCATTCCATCGAAGAAATACATCGGTATGGTCATCTCCATGTCCGGTGTGGTCATGATATCTTTGGGTACCGGTCAGCTGAGTGGCATGAGTGTTCCCGCGCAAGGAGTCTTGCTTGCTGCTTTAAGTGCCTTCTTCTGGGCAGCCTATTGGATGGTGAACAACAAGAACAAACATTCTGTAGATGCCATCGTTTCGTTGTTCGGAAGTTTCGTTTGCGGTAGTCTATATCTGATAGCCAGCATTCCGGTATTCGGCCTCAGCCTTCCAAGCCTCAACGGATTGTTGGCAGGGATGTATGTAGGCGGTTTCGAGATGGCCATTCCTTTCATCTGTTTCAGCATCGCCATGCGCATTACCTCCAATCCGGCACTCATCAATCAGCTTTGCTACCTCTCTCCTTTCCTATCGCTCTTCTTCATTGCGATGGTACTTCACGAACCGATCGTGATTACGACTTACATCGGATTGGTATTGATTGTGGCAGGGATTGTATTCAATGAGTATTTTGTGAAAAAGAAATAGGCTTCTTTCTCTGAATATGCGGAAGACTTTTTCTACGCTTCTGCATCAATTCGCAAATCACAACTTGCAACTACATAATCAGAACTTATGATTCTATAATTAAAACTTGCAATTGCAGAATCATAAGTTCTGATTTGCTTTTTCGTGCCGGAATTTGTATCTTTGTATCTATAGGAAACCGATTATTCATCAAAGAGATACAACGATTATGGCCAAGTACATCAAGCAAGAAATGCCGGACATCCATCAGACAGGCGAAAAGAAAGTGTATTACCGACTGAAAACTACGCGTAACATCGACTCGAAGGAGTTCGTACAATCGCTAAGCAAGAACTTCAACGGTATGAGCGAAGCAGACATCACCCGTGTGTTGATGGCTACTGCCGACCATTTGGGTGAGCTTTTGGGCGAAGGATATTCCGTGACATTAGATGGTATCGGCACTTTCAAGGCGACTATCGGCTTGGAAGAGGACAAGGAACCGGATACTTTGGATGGCAAGGAGCCAGAACGAAATGCACAAAGCCTTGAGTTGAAAGGTGTGAACTATCGGGCAGACAAAGCGCTTGTCAAAAAAGCAAAGCAACATTGTAAATTGGAACGGGAAGGTACGCACCGACTCTATCGTTCATCCTATACCAAAGAAGAACGTCTTGGCTTGGCTTTGGAATACTTGGAAAAACATGGAGCCATGAAAGTAGCAGATTATGTAGAACTGACCGGACTCTCGCGCACCGCAGCTACCTTGGAATTGCAAGAGTTCCGAAGAAATACGGCATCGGGCATCGATTTCATCGGGCGAGGAAGTGCGAAAGTCTATGTGAAAAGGGTATAAAAAAAGGATGAAGTTCCGCACGGAACTTCATCCTTTTATAGGGTCATTCAAGAAGAATGAACTTCTCGAAGATATGAAGCACTACTTAATCCACTTCGAAGGATAAGTGAAATCATTGATTACCTTACCGCCTTCCAAACGAATCCAACTACGGAACTGGCGTTCGCCTTCGGTAAGCTCGATGATACGAGCACCATTACCACCCGGCATATCGTGATATACGGTCTTGCCACCGGTGTAACGTCCATAGCAAAGCATGATGCCCTTCCAGCTCACGGCATAGTCGTTCACATGGTCGTGACCAACGAATACGCCCAATACATCGCCCGCTTCTTGCATAGCTGCAAACAAGCCGGTATTGATTTCCGGAGCACAAGCCTTTTCCTTGCGGGTACCGATGAGGAACGATCCTTCGTTGCCTACTGCCTCATGAAACTCCGGCAACGGAATATGGAAGAACGACAAGGCCATGAGCGGAGAACCGCCATTGGCTTCGGTGTACTTCTTGCTTTCATTGAGGTACCATTGCACCTGATCAGGCTTCACCCAACCATAGCCCTTGATGTGCTTCAAAGTAGAATAGGCATTACTATCGAATACATACAAAACGGCTGCGTCCTTGCTTCCATCCGATGCCTTCACGGGGAGGATGAAGTTAGTCACGCCCGAAATTCCTTCTACCGTAGAAGTCAGATTGCCCGGCATATCCTTGATGAATTCGTACAATTCCTTACGGCTCATGCCAACTTCATCGTCATGATTACCGAAAGTCACGGCAAACGGGATGCCTCGCTTGATGGTCGGTTCCAAAGCACATCGCATGGACTTTTCAGCCGGACGACCATAGATCACATCGCCGGTAAAAATCACCAAGTCAGGCTTTTCAGCATCAAGAACTTCGTTCATGCGTACACCGGCCTCATCGGAAGCAATGCTATCGGCCACCCAATGCACATCGGTAAACTGAACGATCTTAAACTTCTTGTCTTCACCAAACTTCAGTTGCTGAGCCTTCAAAGGCAAAACAGCTAAACACATCAGTACAAAGATGCTATAGAATAATGTATTCTTCATGGTTCATTCGTTTAAATCATTTTCTTAAAATCTTATCCATCGCCTTTCCCTTGGCCAACTCGTCCACCAACTTGTCCAACTGACGGATGCTCTTCATCAGCGGGTCTTCGATGTTCTCTACCCGAATGCCACAAATCACACCCTTAATCAAGTCGCGATTAGGGTTCATGCAAGGAGCTTCGGCATAGAAAGTAGCGAGGTCCACTTCCTTATCCAACTGGCTTTGCAAGCCATCGGCATCGTAGCCGGTGAGCCAACAGATAACTTCATCGACCTCTGCCTTGGTACGACCCTTCCGCTCGGCTTTCTGAACCAGAAGCGGATAGACCTTGGCCATAGTCATGGAAAATACGGGATGTCCTGCCATACCTTGATTACAATGTCTTCAAGTATTCAATCAAACCGTCCACATCTTCTTCGGTAGTATCCCAAGAAGTTACGAGACGCATTTCGCCGATGGCTTCGTTCCAATAGTAGAAGTAATACTTTTCGTGGAGCTTTTCTTCCTTTTCCTTCGGCATGATGAAGAAGAGCTGGTTACTTTCCATCTTCTGAGTGAACTGCACATCCGGCATAGCAGCCAATGCATCGTGAAGCTTCTGAGCCAAACGATTGGCATGATTAGCACACTTCAACCAAAGGTCGTCGGTCAAGAAAGCAGTGAACTGACAAGACACATAGCGCATCTTGCTGG
Organism: Bacteroidaceae bacterium; assembly: GCA_017558175.1. Lineage (GTDB taxonomy): Bacteria > Bacteroidota > Bacteroidia > Bacteroidales > Bacteroidaceae > Phocaeicola. Next base: position 679 of record JAFYWH010000074.1, on the reverse strand, counting down.
CCAACTGGCAAGCTTGCTTGCGGGCATAACGGGCTTCCTTCACCAAATCCGGGTTGAAGATAACCACACACTCGGCACCCATCAAACCATTCTTGGTACCACCCAAAGTCAAGGTATCGACACCACAAGCACCTGATACTTCGTCAAGGCTCACACCAAGGGCAGCAGCTGCATTCGAGATGCGGGCACCGTCCATGTGAACCATAAGACCATGCTTGTGAGCGAAATCGCAAAGTGCACGGACTTCTTCCGGTGTATAAATGGTACCCAATTCGGTACATTGGCTAATGTAAACAGCACCTGGCTGGGAATGGTGTTCCACGCCGAAATTAATCATAAAAGGTTCAAGCAATTCCGGTGTGAGCTTGCCATCGGGAGTCGGGATGGTACGCATGAAACATCCGGTGCCCTTGCTCGGTGCACCACATTCGTCTACGGCAATGTGACCAGTTTCGGCACAGAAGATGACGTGATACGGACGGGTCATCATCTGCAAGGCCATGGTGTTACTACCGGTGCCATTGAACACGAACAAGGCATCGCAAGCATTGGCAAACTGTTTCTTTACAATCTCAGTGGCTTCTTGAGTCCACGGGTCATTGCCATAACCTACAGCATGACCGGTATTGGCTTTCATAAGGGCCTCCATCACCAACGGATGCACGCCCGAATTATTGTC
>JAFYWH010000073.1 GCA_017558175.1 Bacteroidaceae bacterium | reverse complement strand
GGACGATACCACCATCGACTTGTTCGAAAGCCAATACATCGTACCGAATGGCATCTCATACAACTCTTATCTCATTGTGGATGAGAAGATTGCCATCATGGACACTGTAGACCTCCGTAAGGGTGAAGAATGGTTTGCCAACCTCGAAGAAGCCCTCGAAGGACGCACACCGGACTATCTCGTGGTTCAGCACATGGAACCCGACCATTCGGGCAACATCTCGCTCCTGATGCAGAAGTATCCGGAAATAAAGCTCGTGGCATCGGCCAAGGCCATCCAGATGATGCCCCAATTCTTCGAAGACACTTGCTTTGAGGGAAAGACCATATCGGTAAAAGAAGGCGAGACATTGAGCTTGGGCGCACACACCCTTCAGTTCTTCATGGCTCCGATGGTGCATTGGCCTGAGGTGATGGTGACCTACGATCAGCTGGACAAGGTACTCTTTACCGCCGATGGATTCGGTAAGTTCGGCGCTTTGGCTCACGAAGAAGATTGGGCTTGCGAAGCCCGTCGCTATTACTTCAACATTTGTGGAAAGTATGGCGCTCAGGTTCAAGCACTTCTAAAGAAAGCATCTGCGCTGGACATTGCTTGCATCTGTCCGCTCCATGGCCCTATATTGAAGGAGAATTTGGATTACTACATTGGTTTGTACGACACTTGGAGCAAGTACGAAGTAGAGACCGAAGGCGTGTTCATAGCCTATGCATCCATCCACGGAGGCACGAAGAAGGCTGCTGAAAAGATGGCCGAAATCCTCCGCGCCAAGGGTGCTCCGAAGGTTAGCCTTGCCGATTTGTGTCGGGACGATATGGCAGAAGCCGTAGAAGATGCTTTCCGCATGGGCAAGCTGGTGGTAGCAGCTGCCTCGTACGATGCCGATGTCTTCCCTCCGATGTACGATTTCCTCCATCACTTGAAGCTGAAGGCTTATCAGAAACGCCGGGTAGGCATCATCGAGAACGGATCGTGGGCGCCTTGTGCGGGCCGTGTGATGAAAGGCATACTCGAAACCATGAAGGAAATAGAAATTGTAGAACCGATGGTAACTATCCGCTCTACCATGAAGCAAGGAGACATTCCGGCTTTGGAAGCTTTGGCGGATGCGATATTGGCATAACTAAAGACTTTTATCCCCCTTTTGAAGGGGGGGGAAGGGGGATGTTTCGTTAGCTATATGCTCCATACGGCAGGAACATCCCCCTACCCCCTTCAAAAGGGGGATGTTAATAATTATTCATACTTCCCAAACTGCTTGAAGAACTGAGTACGCTCGAACGTTGCTCCCCCACCCGTCTTCCCAGCATTCATCAAGCCCTTGAAATCGGATATCTGTGTGTAATGGTTTTCTTCCATCCATGCCTCCAACGCATGGAGCATTTCTCCGATGACTCCCGCACCTTTCTTATACAACACCGAACAGACCTCCACGGCCGATGCGCCTACCAAGAGAGCCTTGATCATGGATTCGCCATCGTGCACGCCACCCGATACTGCATACGATAGCCTCGGAACCCGATGCGATGCCAAGCCTATCCAACGGAGAGGTTCGTACAAATCGGTCGGAACCCCCAACACTTCACCACGACTTAACTTCATGGTTTTCAAGTTAATGTCCGGTGTAGCCATGCGATTGAAAAGCACCACGCCCGATGCTCCATGCGCATACAACTGATGGATCAACGGAATGGGATTGGTGAGATTCTTGCCCAGCTTGACGAGGAACGGAACGTTACACGTCTGCTTGATTTTCTTGGCTATTTCGATGTGTTCACGCTCGAAAGCACCATATTCATCTGCGATTTCGGTATTCACGGACATGATATTGAGTTCGATGGCATCGGCTCCGGCTTTCTCCATTTGTTTGGCAAAGTCCGTCCACCCGGTGAGGCGATAACAATTGATGCTGGCTATCACAGGAATGGTGCACATGGCCTTGGTTTTCTTTATCAAGCGAAGATATTCGTCCAGGCGATGCGCCCGTTGGTAGGTCTGCAGATAGTCGAGTTCTTCGGCATGGCTTCCGTGGCTCATCCAATCGGCTTCGGCCTCAATCTCTTCCTCGAACAACGATTTCAGCACCACGGCACCGGCTCCGGCATCCTCCCACTTCCGGTTCTTCTCGGCCGAGTTGGTGAGGCTACTACTGCTCACAATGAACGGATTCTTCAATCGTAAGCCGGCAAAGGTGGTTTCAAGTCTTTTCATAGCACAAACATTTTAATGTTGTTTGGTAAAGGTTTTTAGTTTACAATAACAACAATGTGTGCCATAATGTTTGGAATGGATTACACTTAATTCCCCTCTCGAGAGGGGCTAGGGGTGTGTGAAGCACATCAACCAATTTATTGTCACAAACCACTCCCCTAAACAGGGTGATGGTTATTGTCATGCTGACTATCAAGACAAAGCATGTTCAATGACTCTAAGCACATTAGGCATATCGGTCATAACTTCCTCATCATCAAAATGAAGCACTTTCAAACCGATACTTTCCAGATATGACTGCTTCCGTATATCCTTTTCCATAGTCGCTTCGAAATGATGCGAAACACCATCCAATTCTATCACTAAACCAGCCTCTTTACAGAAGAAATCAACAATATAATCGCCTATAGGTTTCTGACGGATAAATCGATAGCCATTCAACTTTCGGCCTTTCAGTTCTTCCCACAAACGAATTTCAGACTGGGTGCTTTGATTACGAAGTTTGGAAGCCAGTTTCTTTAAATCTGGATTATAATGGATTACAGCCATGAAAAGATGCAGAAATCCCCTCTTGAGAAGGGTCGGGAGTATGTTAGAAATGCACATGCAGATGCATCTCACACACCCCTAACCCCTCTCTAGAGGGGAATATTATAAAATGTTTTTCAATTAATTATCGCCATACATACGAGCGCGAAGTTCCTTGATGTGGTCGCTGGTGATGTATTCGTCGTACTCCATCATCTTGTCGATGATACCGTTTGGAGTGAGTTCGATGATACGGTTCGCAACGGTTTGGATGAACTCGTGGTCGTGTGAAGAGAAGAGTACATTACCCTTGTAGAGCTTCAAGTTGTTGTTGAATGCCTGGATAGATTCCAAGTCCAAGTG
>JAFYWH010000072.1 GCA_017558175.1 Bacteroidaceae bacterium | reverse complement strand
TATCGAACCACGTTTGTTGCAGGCTTTCAAGCGTATCCGTAAGAACTCACGCAATGGTTTGGGCGTAGTATACGTTCAGCGTGATGCTTGTGGTGGTTGCTTTAACAAGATTCCGCCTCAGAAGCAGTTGGATATCCGTTCTCGTAAGAAGATCATCGTTTGCGAATACTGTGGTCGTATCATGGTAGACCCTGAATTGGCAGGCGCTGAATAATGAGTAAGTAATTATTCTTTTAAAATAAAAGGCCGTTCCTCGGTGGGGAACGGCTTTTTTTATAAGTCTTCGTAAGCGGGAATATCGGGCAGGAACGTGTATTTCATGGTGGTGTAGTCTATTCGGCAGCAATAGTGGCGGAGGCCATTGCTTACAATGAGGTATTCTACTTTCAGCACCATGTTGTAGCGGGTAATCTGGTCGAACACCGCTTGGGTAATTTCTACGGTAGGAGCTTTGTATTCCACAATCATGCGTGCGCTGAGGTCTTTGTTGAAAAGAACCGTGTCACATCGTTTTTTCGTTCCGTTCAAGTCCAGTTGTATCTCGTTGGCCAATAGCCCCTTGGGATAGCCTTTAACATCCGTCAGAAGATGCACGAAATGTTGTCTCACCCATTCTTCGGGGGTGAGTGCTACATACTTCTTTCGCAAAGCGTCGAAAATCACGTTTTTTCCGTTTCTCGCTTGTATTTTAGCGGGATAGGATGGCAGATTTAATGGCAACATTTACTAAATTTGCATTGTTAGGTTTGTATAATTGAATACAAAAATACAAAAGAACATGAAAACAAAAGAAGAAATAGTGAAAAACTGGCTCCCTCGGTATACGAAAAGACCATTGGAGGAGTTTGAAGAATATATCTTGCTGACAAACTTCGACAAGTATGTAGAACTGTTTGCCAAACGGTTTGATGTGCCGGTGTTGGGGTACGATGGCAATATGACTTCGGCTACGGCTCATGGCATGACCATCATCAACTTCGGGATGGGAAGTCCCAATGCAGCCATCATTATGGATTTGCTGGGGGCTATCAAGCCTAAGGCCTGCTTGTTTTTGGGTAAATGTGGAGGGATAGACAAGAAGAACAAGATAGGCGATTTCGTGCTTCCTTTGGCCGCTATTCGTGGCGAGGGTACATCGAACGACTACTATCCGCCCGAAGTGCCAGCGTTGCCTGCGTTCATGCTTCAGCGTGCGGTTTCGTCTACCATCCGCGACCATGCCCGTGACTATTGGACAGGAACGGTATACACCACCAACCGGCGTATCTGGGAGCATGATGAGGCTTTCAAGGAGTATCTGCTGAAGACTCGGGCCATGTGTGTGGATATGGAGACGGCTACGTTGTTCATCTGTGGTTTCCATAACCATATCCCGACAGGAGCCTTGCTGTTGGTGTCGGATCAGCCTATGATTCCCGAAGGTGTGAAGACGGAAGCCAGCGACAAGTTAGTGACGGAACGTTTCGTGGAAGACCATGTGACGATAGGGATAGATGCCATGCGCATGATTATTGAAGAAAAGAAAACTGTAAAACATTTGAAATACGAATGGTAAGATGGCGAAAGAAACAACATACGAAGAAATAGCCCGTGACTTGAAGAACCGGATCTACAAACCGGTGTATTATCTGATGGGAGAGGAATCCTATTACATCGACCGGATTTCGGATTACATTGCCCAGACGGTACTGACGGAAGAGGAGAAGGAATTCAACCAGACTGTGCTGTACGGATCGGAAATAGATGTTGCAACAATCATTAATGCTGCCAAGCGTTATCCCATGATGGCGGAGCATCAGGTGATCATCGTGAAGGAAGCTCAGAATGTAAAGAAAATAGAAGATTTATCCTTCTACTTAAAGCAGCCTTTAATGTCTACAATTCTGGTGATTTGCCACAAGCATGGAGTACTGGACAAGAGAAAGAAGTTGGCTGCCGATGTGGAGAAGGTAGGGGTGCTTTTCGAGTCGAAGAAGATAAAGGATACTCAGCTTCCGGGCTTCATTTCGTCTTACCTTAAACGTAAGTCGGTCGACATTGAACCCAAGGCTTCGGAGATGATGGCAGAGTTTGTGGGTACGGACTTGAGTCGCATGGCAGGGGAGTTGGACAAGCTGGTGATTACCCTTCCGAAAGGTGTTACCCGAATTACCCCCGAACAGATAGAACGAAATATAGGTGTAAGTAAAGATTACAATAACTATGAGCTGCGAAGTGCGTTGGTCGCAAGGGATGTCTTGAAGGCAAACAAGATTATAAAATACTTCGAGGAGAATCCGAAGACCAACCCGATACAGATGACGCTTTCTGTTCTCTTCGGTTTCTTCTCCAACTTGATGCTTGCTTATTATGCACCGGAGAAAACGGAACAGGGAATAGCAAATCAGTTGTCGTTGAAACAATCTTGGCAAGCCAAAGAATACATGGCAGCCATGAGGGTGTACAGTGGAGTAAAGGTGATGCAGATCATTGGTGAAATTCGTTACTGCGATGCAAAGTCGAAAGGGGTGGACAATTCCTCCTTGAGTGATGGTGATTTGCTTCGTGAGCTTGTCTATAAAATTTTGCATTGATATTTTTTGTCAAACGGATAGGAGAACCGGAAATTCAGCATAGGTTGGATTTCCGGTTCTCTTTTTTATGCCCATTTGTTAGGGAAGGAGGATAGATAAAAATTCTAAGAAGAATTTTGACATTTGGGTAGAAAAAAGCACATGTTTTAGTCGGTTTTTCTAGATGAAACCTACTTGATGTGGTAAAATTATGAGTTAATATATTGTGTATCAGTTTGATAAGGCTGAAAATAGCCTCTCAGAATTGAATATTTCTAGTGAAACGGCCATTTACCCGTGAATAAACCAAGGAAATGCCATTTGGATGGGAGAGGGGCTTCAGCACGTGTAAGGGGTAGTGGTACTCTCTTCATGCTTGAAGGATGATGGCCTGTTCTTTCAAGTATATAGCTTCTCTAAGTTTCTTTCAGTTTCTACTCTTTCCAATTCTCAATGTAGGAATGGGACTTAGTTTATGGAAGAGGTAAAAATCAGCCGATGTTAAAAGGGAAATTTCATCGAAGTTGTATTTTGTACAATGTAGTGAAATGCTAATATTTACATTTCTAACACAAAAATTCACCGTTAGCACTTATTTGTATTTACATTTGCATAGTTACAAATGTAAAAGTGTACATTTCTGGACGAAAATTCCAATGTTTATAATTGTATATACCTGTATTTATGTATTGTAAATAGGAAGTTTTTTAATGTAAATTCACTTTGCTAAATGTGTATGAAAAGATATTCATTAGTGTTTTAATGAATATTATATACTGATAATCAGTTATATACGCGTTTGTTGGTGAAGTTGTATTCATTAAATTCTGCAAAAACAGCTCTAAAAGGGTATTTATTTCTGTAAATGTGTGTTTTTGCTTGTTATATAGTGTTATAAACCAATAAATAGCAGTATTTTACTAAAGTTTAGGTTTAATAGGAATATTTACTTTAATGGCACGGTTTAACCTTGTAAATACACATTTGTATTATTGTAATTACAGATGTAATATTTACATTTAAGAATATAAAGTTTGCAAATTTGAATTTTAGTATTTACCTTTGTAACTGCATTGAAATGCTTAAATACTTTTGTAAATGAAGGAAAGAATCACCCAAATCATACAGAAAGAAGAGATGACGGCCGCTCAGTTTGCGGAAAAGATAGGAATATCCCCCTCTTCCCTCTCGCATATACTTAGCGGGCGTAATAATCCGAGTCTGGAAGTGGTAATGAAAATCCACAAGGCCTGTAACTATGTAAACCTTCCCTGGTTGCTTTATGGCGACGGACAGATGGAAGAACAGGTACAAGTGCCCGAATCGCCAGAAATGGGCATTTCTGGGATATCTTTGTTCGACGAGAGTGCGATTTTTACGTCCGAGGGGACGGATGATCGTGAAAATCGCAAGGAAATGCCATCAAAAAGCCCTGTTTTTACCCCTAAAGAGATTGTGCGTGAGGAGATTAAGTACATTGAAAAGCCTGCAAGAAAAATCACTGAAATAAGAATTTTCTTCGATAATGGTACTTATGAGACCTTTCGCCCCGATAAATGAGCCTGAAAAGGACTTTTTTTGGCGTTAAGAGGCTAAAATGCATTGGAGTGGAATATGGAATCAGGTAAATTCGTGTATATTTGCACAAGGAACTAATTTACCTAATTATATCATTAATATATGAAGAAATATATTTTAGACTTAGTGGTTACGCAAAACATCAAGTTGCACGCCAACTATGTTTTGATTAAGATGACACATGCAAATCCGTTGCCGGAAATGGTACCGGGTCAGTTTGCAGAGATTCGTATTGACGGATCGAATATGACTTTCTTGCGTCGTCCTATCTCTATCAACTTTGTAGATAAGGAAGCTAATGAAGTTTGGTTCCTCGTTCAGTTGGTAGGCGATGGTACTCGTAAGTTGGCAACAGTGAAGGAAGGCGAAGTGGTTAATGTGGTCCTCCCCTTGGGTAACGGTTACACCCTACCCCAAGAATTAGGCGCTGAAAAGCCCCTTTTGGTAGGCGGGGGAGTGGGTACTGCTCCTATGTTGATGCTTGGCTCTACGTTGGCTGCTATGGGCTGTAAGCCGACTTTCCTTTTGGGTGCACGCTCGTCGAAGGACTTGCTCCAGTTGGAAGAATTCCAGAAGTTGGGCGATGTATACACAACTACAGAAGATGGTAGCATGGGCGAAAAGGGTTATGTAACCCAGCACAGCGTTTTGAGCGAACAGAAGTTCGACATGATCTATACTTGCGGTCCTAAGCCGATGATGATGGCGGTGGCCAAGTATGCCAAGGCGAACGACATTGCTTGCGAAGTCTCTTTGGAAAACACCATGGCTTGTGGTGTAGGTGCATGCTTGTGCTGTGTGGAAAATACAGACGAAGGTCACCTGTGTGTTTGTAAAGATGGTCCGGTATTTAATATTAAGAAGTTATTATGGCAGATTTAAGCGTTAACATTGGCAATTTAAAGCTTTCTAATCCCGTTATGACCGCTTCGGGTACATTTGGATATGGAAAGGAATTTGAGGACTTTGTAGACCTTGAAAAGATTGGTGGTATCATTGTAAAGGGAACTACCTTGCATCGCCGTGAGGGTAATCCTTATCCACGTATGGCAGAAACTCCGATGGGTATGCTCAATGCCGTAGGCTTGCAGAATAAGGGCGTAGATTACTTCATCAGCGAGATCTATCCACAGATAAAGGATATCCGTACCAATATGATTGTAAACGTGTCTGGATCGGCTATTGAAGACTATGTACAGACCGCTGAAAAGATTAACGAATTGGAGGCTATTCCGGCTATCGAATTGAACATCTCTTGTCCAAATGTAAAGCAGGGTGGTATGGCTTTCGGTGTGACAGCATCGGGTGCTGCAGAGGTAGTAAAGGCAGTACGTGAAGTGTACAAGAAAACCCTTATCGTGAAGCTCTCTCCGAACGTGACAGACATCACTGAAATTGCCCGTGCAGTAGAAGGTTCAGGTGCCGATAGTGTGTCGTTAATTAATACTCTTTTGGGTATGGCTATCGATGCTGAAAAGCGTCGTCCTATCCTCTCGACTGTGACTGGTGGTATGAGTGGAGCAGCCGTAAAACCTATCGCTTTGCGCATGGTTTATCAGGTTTCAAAAGCAGTAAAAATTCCTGTCGTTGGATTGGGTGGTATCATGAATTGGAAGGATGCTGTTGAGTTCCTCTTGGCAGGTGCATCGGCTATCCAGATTGGTACAGCTAACTTCATCGATCCAGCAGTGACTGTCAAAGTTTCTGAGGGAATCAATGACTATCTCGACCGCCATGGGTTTACTTCTGTAAAGGATATCATTGGTGGACTGATTGTCTGATTCCTTTACCAAATTAATATTTCATTAGCAAGGCTGATTTTCGGATCAGTCTTGCTTTTTTTATACCCTTAAAATTGCTTGTACGGACTTTTGAAAAATAGTTGCATATGCAACAAGTGCAAATGTTAAAAGGAAAATGAATCTTCGATGAAAAGGGAGGTTTTTGCAAAAATGCCCCATTTCATCGAAGGCGTTTTTGAAGGGAGTCTGTAGGCGATTGGGTGGTGAAGAGTGTCTGGTTTCTCTTCAGGTCTGAGGGAAGAGTAAAGAAAAGCCGTGTTCAAACGGGAAGGTTTCCAAAGTTGAACACGGCTTGTATTTGTCTTGAAAGATTACTTTAATAAATCGGGTCTCAATCGCTGGGTTCTCTCCAAAGATTGCTGCAATTCCCACTCCTTGATTTTGGCTTCGTGGCCCGAAAGGAGAATGTCGGGAACCTTCCATCCGTTGTACTCGGCCGGGCGTGTGTAGACCGGAGCTGCCAAAAGATTGTCTTGGAATGAGTCCGACAAAGCCGACTGCTCGTCGCTGATGACTCCCGGAATAATACGCACAATGGCATCGGCTATCACCCCTGCTGCGAGCTCTCCTCCGGTCAGTACATAGTCGCCAATACTGATTTCTTTGGTGATGAGATGCTCACGTATGCGGTAGTCGATTCCCTTGAAATGTCCGCAAAGAATTATCAAATTTTCTGCCATTGAAAGTGAGTTTGCCATGGGCTGGTTAAACTGCTCTCCGTCGGGGCTGGTGAAGATAACTTCGTCGTAATGACGCTCTGCTTTCAGGGCAGAAATACAGCGGTCGATCGGTTCGATTTTCATCACCATTCCGGCAAATCCTCCGAACGGATAATCGTCTACTTTGCGATAGCGGTCGTAGGCATAATCGCGCAAATTGTGGATGTGGATTTCGGCCAAACCTTTCTTCTGTGCACGGCTCATGATGGAGCAGTTGAAGAAGCCTTCCAGCATCTCGGGCAATACGGTTATAATGTCTATTCTCATGATTCTTTTGTTCTAAATATTTTTTGCAAAAATACGAAAACCCATGCGATTTTCAGCTAAAATTGTCTACTTTTGTCGCCACTATATTTTGAATATGTATGAACGAAGTAGAAAGAATTTATGAGTTGCGTGAAGAGCTTCACCGACACAATCATTTATATTATGTATTGAATGCTCCGGAAATAGATGACCAGACATTCGATTTTCTCATGCGTGAGTTGCAGGACTTGGAAGCCAAGCACCCGGAATGTGCCGATGAGAACTCCCCTACAATGCGAGTGGGAAGTGACTTGAACAAGAACTTTGTGCAGGTACAACACAAGTATCCGATGCTCTCGTTGGCCAACACTTACTCCGAAGCAGAGGTGACCGAATTCTATGAAAGGGTGAAGAAATCGCTGAACGAGGACTTCGAGATTTGTTGTGAAATGAAGTTCGACGGAACCTCCATTTCGCTGACTTATGAAGACGGAAAACTGGTACGTGCCGTGACTCGTGGAGACGGTACACAGGGCGATGATGTGACGGACAATGTGAAGACCATCCGCACCATTCCTCTTGTTTTGCATGGCGAAGGATATCCTCGTGAGTTCGAAATCCGTGGGGAAATTCTGATGCCGTGGGTGGTGTTCGAGCAATTGAATAAGGAACGTGAAGAACGAGAAGAACCGCTCTTTGCCAATCCTCGTAATGCCGCATCGGGCACCTTGAAGTTGCAGAACTCTTCCGTGGTGGCTTCCCGAAAGCTCGACGCATACCTATATTATTTATTAGGCGAGAATCTTCCGGGCGACGGACATTATGAGAATATGCAGGCTGCTGCCGGATGGGGATTCAAGGTAAGCGACATTATGCGAAAGTGCAAATCGTTGGAGGAAGTGCTCGAGTTTATCCGTTATTGGGATGTGGAGCGAAAGAACCTTCCGGTGGCAACGGATGGTGTCGTTTTGAAGGTGAACTCTTTCCGCCAACAACGCAACTTGGGTTATACCGCCAAGTCTCCCCGATGGGCCATCGCCTACAAGTTCCAGGCCGAACGTGCTTGCACTCGCCTCAACATGGTGAGCTATCAGGTGGGACGAACAGGTGCCATCACACCGGTGGCTAACCTTGATCCGGTGCAATTGGCCGGTACGGTGGTGAAGCGTGCTTCGTTGCACAATGCCGATATCATCGAAGGGCTCGACTTGCACATCGGCGATATGGTGTATGTAGAGAAGGGCGGTGAAATCATTCCGAAGATTGTAGGTGTGGATATGGATGCCCGATTCATGGTGGGCGACAAAATCCGCTTCATTGACAAGTGTCCTGAATGTGGTAGTCCGTTGACCCGATACGAAGGAGAAGCAGCTCACTATTGCACCAACGATACGGCTTGTCCTCCACAGATCAAGGGAAAGATTGAACATTTCGTGAGCCGAAAGGCGATGAACATGGATGGCTTGGGTGCTGAAACCATCGACCTCTTCTTCCAGGAAGGACTGATTCATACCATTGCCGACCTCTATACGCTCAAGGCTCCGGACATTGCGAGACTGGAACGCATGGGCAAGAAATCGGCTACAAACATTCTGGAAGGTGTACGTGCATCGAAGGAAGTGCCTTTCGAACGTGTGCTGTTTGCTTTGGGTATCCGATTTGTGGGCGAAACTACGGCCAAAACGTTGGCCAAGGCTTTCCGAAGCATAGATGCGTTGGCCAAGGCTTCGCTGGACGAGTTGATGCAGGTAGACGAAATCGGTGCCCGTATTGCCGAAAGCATTATCCGCTATTTTGCCGATGAGAAGAACCTTGAACAGATTTCCCGCTTGCGTGAAGCCGGCGTTCAGTTGGAGATGGAAGAGCTCGACATGTCTGAATACACCGACAAGCTCGAAGGCAAATCCATTGTCATCAGCGGGGTGTTTACGCATCACTCGCGAGATGAATACAAGGATATCATCGAAAAGAACGGAGGCAAGAACGTGGGAAGCATTTCGAAGAAGACCAGCTTCATCCTTGCAGGCGACAATATGGGCCCTGCAAAATTGGAAAAAGCTAACAAACTCGGGGTTCCTATCTTGAGCGAAGAGGATTTCTTGAAGCTGATAGAATAACTTTTTATTGCAAAAACTCAAAAAAAAGTTGAAGATTATAAGTGATAATCGAAAAATATTGTATTTTTGCGCAACTTTGAAAAATAAAACGTTTAAAATATATGCAGACAAGATTGACAGGAATGGGGGTAGCCTTGGTTACCCCATTTAAGGAGGATGGTAGCGTGGATTATGAAGCTTTGCTTCGTTTGGTGGATTATCAGTTGCAGAATGGTACGGACTTCTTGTGCGTGTTGGGTACAACCGCCGAGACTCCTACGCTGAGCAAGGAAGAAAAGGAGAAGGTGAAACGCACTGTCATCGACCGTGTGAACGGACGTATTCCTATCTTGTTGGGTGTGGGTAGTAACAGTACCCAAGCCGTGGTAGAAAGCGTGAAGAACGACGATATGACGGGTGTCGATGCATTGCTCGTTGTCGTACCTTATTATAATAAGCCTTCGCAGGAAGGTATTTACCAGCACTACAAGGCGGTGGCCGAAGCTACCGAACTTCCTATCGTGCTCTACAATGTACCGGGACGTACTGGTGTGAACATGACTGCCGAGACAACTCTCCGTTTGGCTCGTGACTTCGATAACATTGTAGCCATTAAGGAAGCATCGGGCAACATCAGCCAGATGGATGAAATCATCCGCAACAAGCCGGAAGGCTTCGATGTGATTTCGGGCGACGATGGCATTACCTTCCCATTGATTACTTTGGGTGCGGTAGGTGTGATTTCCGTACTTGGTAACGCATTCCCGGCCGAATTCAGCAAGATGAACCGTTTGGCGTTGCAGGGCAACTATGCTGAAGCACTTGCCATCCATCAGAAGTTCGCTGAAATGTGCAACTTGCTCTTTGTCGATGGCAATCCGGCCGGCGTGAAGGCCATGCTGAACATCATGGGCATGATGGAAAACAAGCTCCGCTTGCCATTGGTACCTGCCCGTGAAGCTACTTGCGACAAGTTGCGTGCAGCTTGGCAAGGCTTGAAGTAAGCAAGAAATTCCCTCTTATAGTGTCATTCTGAGCAAATGGTTCAGAATGACACTTTTCTTTTAGGATTTTTCAAACTTCCTTCTCTTTTTTTGATAAATTGTTTGGCTAAATGTCGAAAAACCACTACCTTCGTGGGAAATGAAAAACATAAAATCAAGAATCAAAATGAAAAAAATTACTCTTTGTTTGGCGGTAATGGTGCTCAGCATCGTTGGCGCTATCGCACAGACCAAGAACGGCGGTATCAGCGAAGACATGTTGGGCCGTATCCGTCAAGGTTATCAGGGCACACCTGAACAGAAAGCAGTGAAGAACGCACTTGCATCGAATTCCATCGCAGCTTTGGCCATCAATGGCGAAAACCTCTCGATGATTGACACTCACTTCTCGCACAGAGTGAAGACCAAAGGCATCACTAACCAGAAGTCTTCTGGCCGTTGCTGGCTCTTTACCGGCTTGAACGTGCTCCGTGCAAAGGTTATCGACAAGTACAACCTTCCGGGTCTTGAATTCTCGCAGAACTACAACTCGTTCTACGACCTCCTCGAAAAGTCTAACCTTTTCCTTCAGGCTATCATCGACACTAAGAACCTTCCGTTGGAAGACCGCAAGGTGGACTGGTTGTTGAAGAACGCTATCGGCGACGGTGGTCAGTTTACAGGTGTTTCTAACCTCATCATGAAGTACGGTGTAGTGCCTAAGGAAGTGATGCCGGAAACATTCCAGAGTGAAAACACTAACCAGATGGCTATGATCTTGAAGTGGAAGCTTCGTGAATACGCCCTCGAACTCCGTGAAATGAAGGCTAACAAGACTGCTGAACGCAAGGAAGCGATGTTGACAGAAATCTACCGCATCTTGGTAGAATGTCTCGGCGTTCCTCCAACAGAATTCGAATGGACTCGTTACGACAAGGAAGGCAAGGCTGTAAGCACCAAGAAGTACACTCCGAAGAGCTTCTACGAAGAATACATCGGCGATGACTTGGAACACAACTACATCATGGTAATGAACGACCCAAGCCGTGAATACAACAAGGTATACGAAATTGAGTACGACCGTCACGTATACGATGGCGAAAACTGGGTGTACCTCAACCTCCCTATCGAAAAGGTAAAGGAACTCGCTATCGCATCTATCAAGGACAATACAGCCATGTATTTCTCTTGCGACGTGGGTAAGTTCAGCAACAGCAAGAAGGGTACTTTGGACATCAACAACATGGACTACGAATCGTTGTTCCGCACTAAGTTCCCGATGGACAAGAAGCAACGCATCCAGACATTCTCAAGCGGTTCTTCACACGCTATGACTTTGATTGCCGTTGACTTGGACGAAGCAGGCCAACCAAAGAAGTGGATGGTAGAAAACAGCTGGGGTCCGGCATCAGGCTACCAAGGCAACTTGATCATGACCGACGAATGGTTCGACAACTACATGTTCCGCGTAGTAGTAGAAAAGAAGTACGTTCCTGCTGACATTATGAAGCTCATGGAACAGAAGCCTATCATGCTTCCTTCTTGGGACCCGATGTTCGCTCCTGAAGAATAAGAATAACAACTATCTATAGGAAGATACTTATCTTGTAGCTGTAGGATTATAGATCCGATGGCGATAAGATAAGTATCTTTTTTTATACCTATACCATATCTTATTTCGGACACAAAGGCATCCAAAAGAAAACGCCCTGACGTTTCGGTTAAAACGCCTAAGCGTTTTGCCTAAAACGTCAAGGCGTTTTTTATTTTCGCCGTGGCGAATTTTTAAAAGGCCGAAAGAGGTCTTATTTCTCTTCTTCCAAGTCGCACCCCTTGAAGAAGAACTTCTCGGCCGATACATCTTTCGGGAAGCAGAAATAAGTCATTTCGCAAGTAGAGCAAACCTCGCCATCGTAGCTCAGTGAGGCTTCGATAAAGGCCAGATTACGTTTCATTTCCTTGATTCGTCCTCTGATTTCAATCGTGATATTCTCGCCGGTAGGCACAGGCTTGCGGTATCGCATGGCAAGTTGTACGGTTTGTCCGGCTGTCTGTAACTTGCGGTTTATCAGCCAACCGCCAATTTCGTCCATCAATGTCGACTGAATGCCTCCGTGGAGCGTATTCAGCCAGCCTTGGAAGTTGGTGTGCGGATTCCAAAGGCAAACAATATCGTCGCCATCTTCGTAAAACTCCATCTTTAAGCCGAACGGGTTTTCGGGGCAGCAGGCAAAGCAGTTGTATCCTTGCGCTTCCAGACCTGCGTATGGGTTCTTGATCTTTTTCATTTTTGTGGTCTTTTGTCTTAGTTATGCTCAAAGGTAAGCATATTATTTAAGAAAGAGGAGGAATCTCTTTAAAAACGAACGTATGGAGCAGTTTGTGGGGTTATTTAAGATGGGGAGTAGGTAGTTGTGGAGGAATGCAATCATTCGAAAGGGGATAATACGAAAAAAGAGTCAATCATCGCTGATTAACTCTTCCTCGTGACTCCGACAGGATTCAAACCTGTAACCTTCTGATCCGTAGTCAGATGCTCTATTCAGTTGAGCTACGGAGCCAAACTCCAGTCATTTTTGTCAAATACGTTTCTAGTGGTGACTCCGACAGGATTCAAACCTGTAACCTTCTGATCCGTAGTCAGATGCTCTATTCAGTTGAGCTACGGAGCCATCTCTAAGTGATTGCTAAACGAACTTCGTGATTCCGACAGGATTCAAACCTGTAACCTTCTGATCCGTAGTCAGATGCTCTATTCAGTTGAGCTACGGAACCATGTCGTTTTGTTTAACGGGTGCAAAGGTACGGCTTTTTTTTGAATCTGCAAGCGTTTTGATGATTTTTTTTATAAAAAAAGCACCGATTTTTTAGATCGGTGCTTTATGTGGTTGAAAATGAGTGATTAATGATTAAATCAATTCAATGCTTCTTTTTACGAAATTAGTCAAGGCTTCGCCCTTCAACATGTTGTTCTGCAAGAGTGCGAGGTCTACCAATTGGCGGATTACCTTGTTTTCACCTGCATATTTGCCCAAGATGGCGTCTTTCTTGCTCTTTTCATCAGCAATCTTCTTTTCAATTTCGCTGAGAGCGTCTCTTTCGGCCTGAGTAATTTCATCGTATTTCTTGCCTTCCTGCTTCTTTTGGAGCTCGCTTTGTTCGAAGTTCAAGGTTACGATGCTTGTTTCAATCGGAAGAAGTTCTTCGGCACAAGCAGAATCTGCATCGGCCAATACTTGCTTCACGAGCTTGTGGTCGGAGTTCAAGACTACGTTGAACATATCCGGCATTTCGCCATAGAAGCTCATGCCCGACTGGATGTGCGACATCTCCTTCATGCGGCGCATGTATTCGCTCTGGGTAATCATGATTGGGGTAGCGTTTTCGCCCATCGGTTGGGTTTCTACGTTGAATTCTACCTTGTTCATGCTTGGAAGTTGGCTACGGAATACCGATGAAAGGATATCCTTCTTTTCTGTAGCCAATTCTTCGCCCTTCGGTTCGTCCTTGGCAATGAGGCGGTCTACTACATCGCTGTCCACACGAGTGAAGCGGCACTTTTCGAGCTTGTGTTCGAGCATGCTTACCATAGCCACGTCGAGCTGGCCATCCATCAACAACACGTTGTAGCCCTTGTTCTTGGCTGCATCGATGTAGCTGTGTTGCTCTTCCAGGTTGTTTGAGTACAAGTAGATGAGGTTGCCATCCTTGTCAGTTTGGTTGTCCTTAATCAAAGTCTTGTATTCTTCGTAAGTGTAATAAGCACCGTCAGTGTCCTTCATCAACGAGAACTTGTTGGCCTTGTCGTAGAAGTCTTCCTGAGTAAGCATACCGTAGTTGATGAAGATCTTCAAGTCATCCCACTTCGATTCGAAATCCTTGCGGTCGTTCTTGAAGATGCTCTGCAAGCGGTCTGATACCTTCTTGGTGATGTATGTAGAGATCTTCTTCACATTCGAGTCGCTCTGGAGGTAAGAACGAGACACGTTCAACGGAATGTCCGGTGAGTCGATTACCCCGTGGAGGAGAGTCAAGAAGTCAGGTACGATGCCTTCTACCGAGTCGGTAACGAATACCTGGTTGCAATAGAGCTGGATCTTGTTCTTCTGCAATTCGAGGTTGCTCTTGATTTTCGGGAAGTAGAGTACACCGGTCAAGTTGAACGGATAGTCTACATTCAAGTGAATCCAGAACAATGGTTCGTCCGACATTGGGTAAAGGTCGCGATAGAACTTCTTGTAGTCTTCGTCCTTCAAGTCCATCGGCTTCTTGGTCCAGATTGGTTCGCTATCGTTGATGATGTTGTCTTCGCTGGTTTCTACCTGCTTGCCATCCTTCCATTCCTTCTTCTTGCCGAATGCTACCGGAATGGCGAGGAAACGGCAATACTTATTTAATAAAGTAGAGATGCGAGATTCTTCGAGGAATTCCTTGCAATCGTCGTCGATGTGGAGTACGATGTCTGTACCACGATCTTCCTTGTCTACGTTTTCGAGGGTAAACTCTGGGCTACCATCGCAAGTCCACTTCACGGCCTGAGCACCTTCGCGGTATGACTTGGTGATGATTTCCACCTTGTTGGCTACCATGAAAGCCGAGTAGAAACCAAGACCGAAGTGACCGATGATGGCATTGGCATCTTCCTTATACTTGTCGAGGAAGTCGTTTGCACCCGAGAAAGCAATCTGGTTGATGTACTTGTCGATTTCTTCAGCAGTCATACCGATACCACGGTCGCTGATGGTGATAGTTTCCTTATCTACGTTCACCTTTACGGTCAAATCGCCCATTTCGCCCTTGAAGTCGCCCTTTGAAGCGTATGTCTTCAACTTTTGAGTAGCATCTACGGCATTCGAAACCAATTCGCGGAGGAAGATTTCGTGGTCGCTATACAAGAATTTCTTGATGATGGGGAAAATGTTTTCGGTAGTTACCCCAATATTTCCTTTTTGCATGATTGTTATGTTTTTATTGTTTTGTTATTACTATTAGTTATTTAGGTTGTTTGTCATTGCTTTAGGGAATCCCCCTTGTGAAGGGGGGCAGGGGGATGTTCCATTGGCTATGCTTTCCGGTTATTTTCTCCCTGCGGAATAAACATCCCCCGTGCCCCCTTCATAAGGGGGAGTGGGAATGTCCATCCTCCAAAAATGCATGACATTCGCTTAGTATATAACAAAAAAAATGCCAGACCCGAAAGTCTGACATTTTGGCATATAGCATTTAAAACATTTTAATGTTCGATGGTCATTACGATGGCATCCTTTTCCTTGTCATACGCACCACGGATGGTGTTGCCTTCCTGGATTTCGCCTCCGAGGATGACTTCCGCCAAGGCATCTTCCACATAAGTCTGGATGGCACGCTTCAATGGGCGGGCACCGTACTGTATGTCGTATCCCTTCTTGGCGAGGAACTGACGGGCTTCTTCATCCATAACCAATTTGTAGCCAATGGCTTCCACTCGTTTGTAAAGGCCTTCGAGTTCAATGTCTACAATCTTCACGAGACTATCCATTTCCAACTGGTCGAAGTTGATGATTTCGTCTAATCGGTTCAGGAACTCAGGAGCGAACTGCTTGTTCAGCGCCTTGGTGATGATACCTTGTGAGTGGTCCTTCATGTTCGAAGCCTGGCCCGAAGTGAAACCGATTCCCTTGCCGAAGTCTTTCAACTGACGGGTACCGACATTGGATGTCATGATGACAATCGTGTTCTTGAAGTCCACGGTGCGTCCGTTGGTGTCAGTCAGATGGCCTTCGTCGAGCACTTGCAAGAGGATGTTGAACACATCGGAGTGTGCCTTTTCAATCTCGTCGAGCAACACGATGGAGTAAGGCTTGCGACGTACCTTTTCGGTAAGCAAACCGCCTTCTTCGTAACCCACATATCCCGGAGGAGCTCCCACGAGACGAGATACGGTGAATTTTTCCATGTATTCGCTCATGTCCACACGAATCAATGCATCGGCCGAACCGAACATGAACTTCGCTAATTCCTTGGCCAAGTGTGTCTTACCTACACCGGTAGGACCGAGGAACATGAATGTGCCAATCGGTCGGTTAGGATCCTTCAAACCGATACGGCTTCGGCGGATGGCCTTCACGAGGGTTTCGATAGCCTTGTCCTGACCGATGACCTTACCCATGAGGTCGTCCTTCATGCCCATGAGGCGCATGCCTTCGGATTGAGCCATCTTCTGCACAGGGATGCCCGAAATCATGGAAACCACGTTGGCAATCTGTTCTTCGTCCACGGTTTCACGGTTTTGCTTCAAGCTGTTTTCCCAGTTTTCTTTCATGATGTCGAGTTGGGCGCTCAGTTCCTTTTCCTTGTCACGATAGCTGGCTGCCAATTCGAAGTTCTGAAGTTTCACGGCCTCGTTCTTGAGGTTCTTCATCTCGTCGATGCGCTTTTCCTGCTCTTCGATTTCCTTGGGAGCCGCTATATTAATAAGGTGTACACGCGAGCCTGCTTCGTCGAGGGCATCGATGGCCTTATCCGGGAAGAAGCGGTCGGTGATGTATCGGTCTGCCAATTTGACGCATGCTTCGAGGGCTGCATCGGTATATATTACATTGTGATGGTCTTCGTAACGTTCCTTGATGTTGCGCAGAATCTGAAGCGTTTCGTCCGGAGTGGTTGGCTCTACGATGATCTTCTGGAAACGGCGTTCGAGTGCTCCGTCCTTTTCGATGTTCTTGCGATACTCGTCGAGGGTAGTAGCACCGATGCATTGTATTTCGCCACGAGCCAAGGCTGGTTTCAGCATATTGGCAGCATCCATCGATCCGGCTGCTGAGCCTGCACCTACGAGGGTATGGATTTCGTCGATGAAGAGAATGACATCCGGATTCTTCTGCAACTCCTTGATAATGGAGCGGATACGTTCTTCGAACTGGCCACGGTACTTGGTGCCTGCCACTACGGAAGCCATATCGAGGGTAACCACACGCTTGTTGAAGAGGATGCGTGACACCTTCTTCTGAACGATGCGGAGGGCGAGGCCTTCTACGATGGCCGATTTACCCACGCCCGGTTCGCCGATGAGCACCGGATTGTTCTTCTTGCGTCGGCTAAGTATCTGAGCCACACGTTCTATTTCCTTTTCACGGCCTACCACAGGATCCAGCTTGCCTTCCTCGGCAGCACGGGTAAGGTCGGTGCCGAAGTTGTCGAGGATAGGGGTATCGTTGGCTGTCTTCTTTTGTTGGGCAGTACGTGTCTGCTGAGTGCTTCCGCCTTGATTGTTAGGGCTTTGCGGACGGTTGATGAGGTGTTTGTCTTCTTCTTCCTCCTCATCTTCCTCGAATCCGAGTCCGGCACGAGGGGCAGGAGCATCCGGCTGGAGACTCAACATCTCCATCACCTTATCGTATGTCACTTGATGTTCTTCCAGCAACTGGGAAACCTTATTGTTCTTTTGTCTCATAATGGCTAGTAAGATATGTTCAGAGTCCACCGCTTCGCACTTCATCTGGCGTGCCTCGAGGATGCAGAGCTTCAGGATGCGGGAAGCCACATCGTTGAAGTTGATGTCTTCGGCATGCATCAAGGGAGCATCCGAGGTGTCCTTCAGCTTGCTTTCTATCTCGGCCTTCAGTTGTTTCAGGTCTATCTGCAAGTTGAACAGCACTTCGATGGCTTTTCCTTCACCTTCACGCAAGATGCCCAGAAGCAGATGCTCCGGACCTATGTAGCTGTTGTTAAGGCGGTTGGCCTCTTCCTTGCTATAGGTGATGATGTCGGAAACTCTTGGTGTAAATTGGTTGTTCATTCTATTAATTCAGTTTTTTGTTAAAACGGCGCAAATATACGCAATAATTTCGGCTTTAAGTCCGTATTGGGTATAACAAAAATCGTGCCAGAAGGTTAAGGCGAATGTTAAACTATCTAAATGCTTAGGCGTTTTGGGTAAAACGTGCCCGTGTTTCAAGGGAAACGCCTCGAGACTTGTCCAAAAACACGTTAGTTAAGAATATTTTAGACCAATTGTTTCTTTATGTCAAGGAAAAGCAGTACTTTTACATGATTTTTGAAGAATCGGAAAAGATTGTTTAAATTAATAATGTTTTAAATGCAAGAGCAAGACAGAATTATTAAAATTAACATCGAGGAGGAAATGAAGTCGTCGTACATCGATTACTCTATGTCGGTAATCGTGGCACGCGCCCTTCCAGATGTACGAGATGGCTTGAAACCGGTTCATCGCCGTATCCTTTACGGTATGATGGAGCTGGGCAACACATCGGACAAGGCTTACAAGAAATCAGCGAGAATCGTAGGTGAGGTATTAGGTAAATATCACCCGCATGGAGACTCCTCAGTATATGGTGCATTGGTTCGTATGGCTCAGGATTGGGCCATGAGATACCCATTGGTAGACGGTCAGGGTAACTTCGGTTCCATCGATGGCGATAGCGCTGCGGCCATGCGTTATACAGAAGCACGCCTCAAGAAGGTGGGCGAGGATTTGATGACGGACCTCTATAAGGAAACCGTAGACTTCACCAATAACTTCGATGACACCCTTCAGGAACCTACCGTGATGCCTACACGCATCCCGAACTTGTTGGTAAATGGTGCATCGGGTATCGCCGTGGGTATGGCAACCAATATGCCGACACATAATTTGGGTGAAGTAATCGATGCTTGTGTAGCTTATATCGACAATAATGAGATAGATACAGATGGCTTGATGCAACACGTCAAGGCACCGGACTTCCCGACTGGTGGATATATATATGGTATAGCCGGTGTGCGCGAAGCTTACGAAACCGGTCGTGGTCGTGTCATCATGCGTGCCAAGACTGAAATCGAATCACATCCTACACACGATAAGATTGTCGTAAACGAAATCCCTTACAACGTGAACAAGCGTGAGCTCATCGAGCACATTGCGTCGTTGGTAAACGAAAAGAAGATCGAAGGCATTTCGTACGTAAACGATGAATCCGACCGCGAAGGTATGCGTATCGTCATCGACGTGAAGCGCGATGCCAATGCTGGCGTAGTGCTCAACAAGTTGTTCAAGATGACAGCTCTCCAAAGCTCGTTCAGCGTGAACAACATCGCCCTCGTGGGTGGTCGTCCTAAGTGCTTGACTTTGAAGGATATGATTAAGTGCTTTGTAGACCATCGTCATGATGTGGTTATCCGTCGTACCAAGTTCGAACTCCGTAAGGCGAAGGAACGTGCACACATCCTCGAAGGTTTGATCATTGCGTCAGACAACATCGACGAAGTTGTACGCATCATCCGTGCTGCCAAGACTCCGAATGAAGCCATCCAGAACTTGATGACTCGTTTCGAACTCTCTGAAATCCAGGCACGTGCTATCGTGGAAATGCGTCTCCGTCAGCTCACAGGCTTGATGCAAGACCAGCTGCATGCAGAATACGAAGAATTGATGAAGCAAATCGCTTACCTCGAAGAAATCTTGGTGAACGACGAGCTTTGCAAGAAGGTAATCAAGGACGAACTCGAAGAAGTGAAGGCAAAGTATGGCGACCCACGTCGTTCAGAAATCGTTTATGCATCCGAAGAGTTCAATCCGGAAGACTTCTATGCTGACGATCAGATGGTTATCACTATTTCACACTTGGGTTACATCAAGCGTACTCCGTTGGCCGAATTCCGCACACAAAACCGTGGTGGAGTAGGATCGAAGGGTAGCGAAACCCGTGATGAAGACTTCGTAGAACACATTTATCCGGCTACAATGCACAACACCATGATGTTCTTCACTCAGCGTGGTAAGTGCTATTGGTTAAAGGTATACGAAATTCCAGAAGGAACAAAGATTTCGAAGGGACGCGCTATTCAGAACTTGCTCAACATTGAGCCGGGCGATGTAGTGACCGCATATCTCCGTGTGAAGAACTTGAACGACCAAGACTTCATCAACAACCACTATGTGGTATTCTGTACCAAGGATGGTGTTATCAAGAAGACATTGCTTGAACAATATTCACGTCCACGTCAGAATGGTGTCAACGCTATCACTATCCGCGAAGAAGACCGCGTAATCGAAGTTCGTATGACCAATGGTGACAACGAAATCATCATAGCTAACCGCAATGGTCGTGCTATCCGTTTCCACGAAAGCACCGTTCGTTGCATGGGCCGTACCGCAACAGGTGTTCGAGGCATCACCCTCGACGAAGACGGTCAGGATGAAGTAATCGGCATGGTATGTGTAAAAGACCCTGAAACAGAGTCTATTATGGTAGTATCTGAACAAGGTTACGGCAAGCGTTCAGACATCGAAGACTATCGTATCACAAATCGTGGCGGAAAAGGTGTAAAAACTTTGAATATTACAGAAAAAACCGGTAAATTAGTGGCCATTAAGACGGTAACTGATGAAAACGACTTGATGATTATCAATAAGTCGGGTATCACCATCCGTATGAAGGTAGAAGATGTACGCATTATGGGTCGTGCTACTCAAGGTGTTCGTCTCATCAACCTCGAAAAGCGCAATGACCAGATTGGTTCAGTATGTAAGGTAGAGTCTGAAAGTGAAGAAGAAGCATTGGTTGACGAAACAAACGATGATATCTTGACTATCGAACCTATGAACGAAACAAACAACGAAGAAATTAATAACTAATTGTACAATTAAATCCACAAAATTATGAAGAAAGTATTGTTTACAGTGGCTTTATTGGCTGGAGCATTCGCAGCTTCAGCACAAGTAAGTGTTGTAAAGGAAGTTAAGGCTATGAAGAAGGATCCAGCAGCTGCTGCTAAGGTTCTCGAAGCTGCTTTGACAAATCCTGAAACAGCTAATGACCCTAACACATGGCAATTGGCTGGTGATTTGCAGAAGGCTATCTACGATGAAGAAAACATGAAGATGTATCTTCCAGGTGGTCAGGCAGATATGCCAAAGATGTATAACGCTATGCTCAAGATGTTCGATTACTATTTGAAGTGCGACGAAGTAGAATTGGCAGGCGTAGCTAATGGTACAGTAAAGAAGGCTAAGTTGAGAAAGAAGAATCAGGAAACATTGTTGAAGGTTCGTCCTAACTTGGCTAACGGTGGTGTTGAAGCTTTCAACGTAAACGACTATGAATCAGCACAGAAGTACTTCGGTTTGTTCGTTGACGTAGTAGAAAACCCAATGTTTGCTGACCAAGCTGCTACTTTGAAGGCAGATACGTTGAACTCTTTGTACGCTAACTATGCAACTATGGCTGCAGGTTTGCGCGATCCTAAGGATGTTGCTTCAGTTATCAAGTACGGTAACATCGGTAAGGAAAACGCTTCTGAAGGTTGGAGAGCTTTGATGTTCATGGCAGAAGTTTATGGTGACAAGGAACAGGGTGACTCTATCAAGTGGTTGGAAACAATCAAGGAAGGTGCTCAGAGATTCCCAGAACAAGATTTCTTCGTAGGTAACATCATGGATTACTACTTGCAAAGAGGTATGGTTGACGAAGGTTTGGCTCAAATCGATCAGTTGATTGCTGCTAACGAAAAGCCATATTTCTTGTATGTAAAGGGTGTATTGCTTTATGAAAAGAAGGACTATGCTGGTGCACAGGCTGCTTTGGATAAGGTAATTGCTGCAGGTGGTGACTTGGCTGCTGAAGCATATGCTAAGAAGGGTGACTGCTATTTCTTCCCAGCTCAGAAGATCGTAGAAGAAAACTCAGCATTGTCTATCGACGATCCTAAGTACAATGCTAACGAAGCTAAGATTAAGGAAGCTTACGAACAAGCTAAGCCTTTCTACGAAAAAGCTAAGGAATTGGAACCAGACAACCAACAGATTTGGGGCCAGATGTTGTTGAGAATCTATTGGACATTGAACAAGGCTGAATACGAAGCTTTGGAAAAGGAAATGGGTTATTAATAACTACTCATACAAATAATTGAAAAATCCAGGTCTTCGGACTTGGATTTTTTTTGTACCTATATATATGTGGTCAACTGGTAGTAAGCGTTCGGACATCGCATCTACTTTTCAAAAATCTTAATTTCTATATTTACGCGAAATTTAAAAGCGAATAATATGGAAAAGAGATTAACTAAAAGTGAGTGTGGTGTTTTTTATTCCAAGTTTTTGCATAGTGACAGGAATATAGTGGATTTCTGCATGGAGAACTCTATTCCTTATCTCCAGTTTGCTGACTATATCAACAAGCATGAAAATCGTTATGGAGTTACTATGGTAGAAACAGCGATGGAACGTAAAGAAATTGCTGGTTATGATCCAAATTCTCTGAATGGCAATGAAATGCCAGCTCGAGGAGAAAATATCTTTCAAGAACTTGCTTTGGAATTGGATAGTAACAGGTTCCGTTCCAAGGCAAGATTTCCAAATAATCCTTCCTTTCAAGTAGAGTTGACTGCTCCTAAGCCTGATACAATCATAAGAAAGGCAATACTGACATTGCCAAGTGGAGTAGAAATTACTCTTTCTGAAACAAGTATCAAATCATTAATTATGGCCGTTGTATTATATGAGGAAGCAAATACTTGGATTGACCAATAACCTGAAATACTATTATTGCAAGCGTCCCGTGAATATGTGCAAAGGAATAGATTCTTTGAAGGGGATGATTATGAATGAGTTCAATATGAATCCGGAAGACGGTAGTGTTTTTGTTTTCATTTCTACCAATCACAGAATGATCAAGCTGCTTCATTATGAACGAAATGCGTTTACTTTATATACAAGAAAAATCTACTGTGCACGTTTCGTTTATCCTATTTATAATCCGGAAACAGATGTTTATGAACTTGACTGGAAGCGATTGTGTAGATTGATTGATGGTTATCGTTATACTCGACACAGCTCCATGTAGTGTGTAAAATACTTATAAGAAAATTACATGCTTAATAATCTTAGGCATGTACGGTTACAGCATATTGCCATATTGTGTAATTCGGTGTAATATTGCACTCGAATAAAAATTACACAATATGGCAATAATTGGATATGCACGTGTGAGTACGCACGAACAGAATTTAGATGTACAGTTAAGCGCCTTGAATAAAGAGGGTTGCGATATTATCTTTCAGGAAAAGAAGTCCGGAAAAGATATAGAAAGAGTAGAGATGAAGAAACTGTTGGCTTATCTTCGGGAAGGTGATGTAGTAGTTGTATATAAGCTGGATAGATTAGGTCGCTCGCTTCGAGATGTGCTTTCGTTGGTCGAAAGATTTGTTCAACAAGGGATAGTTCTTAAATCGTTGACTGATAATATAGACTTGAGCACGGCTGGAGGAAGGTTTCAGCTTCAAGTCTTTGCTGCATTTGCAGAATTAGAACGCAACTTAATCGTCGAGCGATGTACGGCAGGTAGATTGGAAGCTAAAAAGAGAGGAATAAAGTTTGGACCGAAGAATCAATCTGCCATTTGGTACAAGCAGTGAAAAGACGCATTCAAAGGTAAGTCAAGAAGTTGCTGAATCTGTAGATAAATCTATCTCAGCTTCCGCTGATTTGAAAAACGAAACGGTTTTCCGTCCTAAGAAGAAAAGAATCTATAAGCATCCTGAGCGTAGAAATTATGAAGATATACCAGTAGAAAAGGTGATTGAACTTGCGCCTGACGCAGATGAAATCAAAGGAGCGAAATATGTAAAGACAGTTAGCTCTTATAGGTTTTATTGGATTCCAGGTAGATTGTGCAAAGTCAGAATTGACCGTAAGTTTTATAGCAAAGACGGTCATCTGATATATCCTGACTTGCCTTATGTTCCAAAAACTTTTGAGAAAAGACATGCTGATCCTACATTGGCAGCAGCTGTTTTGGTTAATAAGTATCTTCATCACATTCCTTATGAACGTCAGTTAAATATGATTAATCAAGGCCATTTTAAAATAGCCAAGACTACTTTGTTTGATTGTGCAGTAGCAGGAATCGATGCTTTGGAAGGTGTGTATGAAGCCATCAAGGAACGAGTCTTGAAGGATAAGATTCTTCATATTGATGAGACAACTCAAAACATGATTAACAAGGAAGAGCACAAGGTGAAGAAAGGTTATGATTGGGGATTTATCAGTCCATCAAGCAATTTGATGTTCTTTGCCCGTTCCAATGGTTCGCGAAAAGAAGCAGTGTTGGATGAGCATCTTAAGAATTTCAATGGATACATTCATACTGATGGCTATGGAGCTTACACAAAAGTCGCAGAAAGAACAGGGAATAATATCATTCAAATACCTTGCATGAGCCATATCCGTCGAAAGTTTTGGGATGCTATTCCATATCATAAGGCTTGGGCAGAAGAAGGGCTTCAATTAATAAATAGGATGTTCACTTTAGAAAGGTTGATGAAACGTAAGAAGTTGAAACCCAATGAAGTGATAAAACACAGAAGGCGATATTTGAGATTTTTGTTGGATAGATTTAGAGCCTGGCTCTCTACTAAGATTGAGCATATAAAGGAAGATAATATTGGAAAGGCTATCCAATATGCTTGGTCGAGAGTTAACAAATTCTACGAGTTGCTGTATAATAGCAAGTTAGAGTTGTCCAACAATAAAGCTGAGAGAACCATGCGTTCTCATGCCATGGGGCGAAAGAATTATTTATTCTGCTGGAACGAACTGAACGCAGAACGTACCTGCATTATTTACTCCGTTATCGAGAGTTGCAAGCTATGCAAGATTGACCCGTACAAATATCTGTGCGAGATATTTACCCGTGTCCCTAAGTTTGGCGAAACTTGGGATGACTTGCTGCCGTGTAATATTAAGATGTAAATTTGTCCTTTCTAGTTTTTGTGGATTTACTACCTTTGTATAGGTATTAAATTATAAATATTTGATTATGAGATTGTATTGTGCTATAACAGAAAAACTAGGCAAAATCCGTTCTTTTTTCGAAAAACATTTAAGACAAGAGAGAGACGAGAAAATTGAATACAGAAGAATTTCTTCATCAAAAATTAAAGAACTTGATGTTAAGACGATAGAATATTTGTTATCTGAAGGTAATAGATATATAGACAATCAAAATCAAACAGGTAAAGAGCTCCGATCTAAAAGTTTAGCCTTATTAGGAATACTTTCGACTATTCTAATCAGTTTGATTGGTCTTTGTATTTTAATGATTGACGAGGGCCAATGGTATTCGGTTTTATTCTATTTTGTTTTATATGGGATTATGGCTACTGGAACGGTTTCTTTTAGATTGTTTGTAGCAGTTGTTTATGAAAGATCATATAAAATATCAGGGGAAAAACCTACTTACATATTATCTGAAGAAGCATACAATTATGCAAGTAAAAAAGAAGACTTGCATAAATACCTATTAGGTCAACAATTAGTATTGGCTTTAATTAAGCCCAAAGGTACAAAATAATATTAGCATACTTTTGATTTTGTTTGGATTTTCTAATAGGCAATAAATAAATTAGATTATTTTTTCAACCTTATTAAGATTGTTATGTGATTGATATACAGGTATATACATCAAATAATCGAACGTTTACTTTCAAAATATAACAAAGTTATATAATCTGCATTATGTTTAATAGTGGTTTTGGAATTACACATATACTCTTTTTTTTTTTTACGTTTAAGCAAAAAATAATCGGTTGCGTAACTGAATACACAACCGATTAAAATCTCCTTATATAAAGCTTATTCTTGAGTTTCTTCTGCAGTTTCTTCAGGTTGAGATTCCTTCAAGATTTCTAATGCTTTTTCCAATACTGTAGTGTCGTCTAACATTACGATACCACCATCAGGACCTGGTTCCAAGTGAAGACCTACGCTTGAGCCTTGATCGAAGTTACTACCACCGAAGAAATTGCGTACAGTTTCTACAGACATACCCAATTCATCAGCAATTCTATGCATGCTTCCGTCAGGAAGTGAATCTTTGATTTTTCTAAGCTCGTTGAATGTTATTGTTTTCATAATAGATATACAAATTTTATGTTAATAAAGTAATTTTCTATCGCGGTATAAAATTAACAGAAAAAAAGCAATTCAGCAATAGTTTGTTTCTTTTTTTAGTTAGAAATAAGAAAAATGAGTTATTATCATGCCTCCAATTGCAATATAAAAGAATGTCAGGAAGAGAATGGTGTGTATTAAATAGACGTCACTTTTCAAATATCCGTTCGATGTGTATTGGTTGGAGATGTATTTTGTAGGGATTAACAACATCTTTTGTATGTAGTTGTATAAAAAGTAAACAAGAACCCCTACTCCTACTCCTGTAAGGATTCCGAAAAAGATATCACCTGGATAATGTACACCTAGATAGATGCGTGAAAAAGCATTTAGAGAAGCCCAAACGAATAATGAGCCAGCTAATGACCAACTTCTTATTACCAAGGATACAAAGACAGCTACGCCAAATGTATTGGCTGCATGGCTAGAGGTGAATCCGTACATACCACCTCTATAACCATTCACGATGTCTATCATGTACATCAGTTGTGGGTCTTGAGTGGGACGGAAACGGGCAAAATATGGTTTGCACAATCCCGAAGATATCTGGTCGGTCAACGTAACAACAATGGCCAACAAAGCAAGAATCAAGAGGGATTCCTTGATCTTATTGTTCTTGAAGATGACATACAACAATACAATGGCCATGGGTATCCAAGTACGTATGTTTGTGGCAATCCACATAAATCCGTCCCAAAAGAGTGAATCACTTCCGTTGAGTTTGAGTAGTAGTTCTTGGTCAAAGCCGATGAGTTGTTGTATGTCCATGTTTTAGCATTAAATAATTTCGATAACAGAGGCTGGTACCCAACCTGCATTGCCATCTTCCAATTGGATTTCTTTCCATTCGCGCATGGTGTTGTCTTTAATCATCACCTTGCGACCTTCGTGAAGAATGAAAAGTTCTGTTCCTCCTTCGTTTGGAGTACTCTTGACTGTTACGCTTGGTTCCATGATAATAGCATTGCTATGGCTCTGTGCCTTGTTCTTTTGCGAAGAAGCAAATACATTGGCAAGGATACATACCAACATGAGGCAAAGTGCCGAGATGAAACCTATTTTCTTCATAGCAATTTTCTTGCTGAAAAAGTAAAGTACTAATCCCAACAACATAAGAATGAAACTAGCGATAGCCAATTTAGACCATCCTTGTTCGCTCATGGTGTTAGTGAGTGATTTCATCCATGTAACGAGAAATACTTCACTCATTGGAGTTACTTTGTCTACAGTTTTGCTTTGTGCCAATTCCAGGTTGAAGCGGATATCACCATTACCCGGATTGAGCATCAAGGCTTTTTCGTAATTCAAGATGGCCTTGGCAATGTTATCCATCTTGTAATAGCTATTGCCTAAGTTATAATAAATGTCGGCCGATTCGCCCTGATTTGCCAAGATATCTTCATAAAGGTATACGGCACTGGCATAATCATTGTTGATATACGCGCTATCTGCTTGGGCTTTGGATGTTTCCTGACCATAAGCAAGAACCGATGCAAAGACAAACAAAAGGCTGAAATATATTTTTTTCATAATCTTCTCTCCTCTCGATTAACGTTTAATGCTATTTTCCATTTTGCTGATGACTTCGATGGCTGAGCTATAAATCTTGTCCATCTTTTCATCTTGACTGCCAGGAGCATAGCGTGCAAATTCGCAATCATTGAGTATATCAATGAATTCCTTTACAAGTTCATCAGCTACTTGATGTTGCTGAAGTTTACCTTCGATGTTATCCTTTGAAAGTTGTGATACAGGCATGCTCAACTTGTCGCTGATATAGCCCCACAAGGCTTTCAAAACTTCATCGTAGAATGCTTCGGTCTTCTTTTCTGCCAAAAGCTTGCCTGCATTTTTCATGCGCTTGGTAGCTACCTTATTGGCCTTCTTTGTACGAACCTTAGCTACATTGGCATTTTCGAGTGCCTGCTTGCGGTAGATAACCATACAAGCAATGAACAAAGCCAATGGAATGATGTACCACATCCAATAGCTCATTAAACCGAAGAAGTATTCGTCTTTACGGGTAAGGTTAGTTTCACCAGTCTTGATGTAGCGGATATCCTGACCCAATACCTTCAAATCTTCCTTGCTGATGAAGTTGGCAACTACTTGTTCAGAATTGCCTTCTCCCTTGGCTACATTCAAGGTATATGCATCTGTCTTCAAAGTCTTGTAGCTTTGGCTCTTCAAGTCGAAGTACGAGAATTCGATTGGAGGAATGGTATAAGTACCTGCATGACGAGGAATAGCCAAGTATTCGATAACCTTATTACCAGACAAACCATTGCGTGTCAAGTTGAATTTATTGTCTACCTTCGGGTCGTAAATTTCGAAATCTTGCGGGAAGTTTACTTCCGGCGTGTTGATAAGTTTCATGTTACCAGTACCCGAAATGACAAGCTTGATAGTAACCGCATCGTTAGTCTTGAGTTCTTGAGTATTGATGCTTGAACTGATGGTGAATTCCCCTACTCCGCCTGAGAAGTTGCTTGGCTTACCTGCCGGAAGCTCCTTCACATCGATGACCAATTTCGGAGTAACAAGATTCTTCTGAATATTGATGACGTTACCTCCATTGAAGAATGCATCAAACGGATCGGCCGATGCAATTCTCTGTGATACGGTTCCTTCGAAAGTTACCGATGGGATTTCAATCTTACCTGTCTGTTGTGGGAAAAGAACCAATTGACGCCAGATGGTAGTGTTATAGTTTCTACCATTGTAGTGTTCCAATGTGAAAGTTTTCTGATTCGGAAGTTCCACTTCTTGTGTATGGAAACCTTTTAAGTCAGGAATATCACCATCCAATGCTGTTAGGTTTACTTGAGTGTAGACTTTGTAAGTCAACAAGATTGCTTCTTGTTCATACACTTTGGTCTTGCTGGCAGAAGCCATCATGAAAAGCTCCTTGTCCGTAATCTTTCCGCTATTGGCTTGGTTGCGTGACGATTGGGCAGAACTACCGCTTGCCGAACCTGATGATTGGTCGGGCGGAAGTACCTTGATTTCTACCGAATTGGAAGTATAGTTGTTTCCATCGGCTACAATGGTTGCTCCTGGAATCTTATATGTACCTTCCTTACCTGCCATCAGGATATAGGTAAAGGTGATGGAGTTGGTTTCAACCCCATTAATGTTCTGGTATTGAGTAGAACGGCTTGGTCCCATCAATACTTCAAAATCCTTGATGTTCGGTGCACGGAAATCCCTTACCTTTTTTGAACTGATGGTAAACGATAAGCGGAACTGGTCACCACTGACCACCACTTCCGGAGCATTGGCAGTAAAGCTCACTCCATCGGCCCATGCTCCTATTACGGTGCTTATCAATATAAAAAAGAGAATTACTTTCCTCATTGTTCTTGTCTTTTATGGTTTAAGTCTGCAAAATTAAGCAATTACCAATCTTTCTCCAATTTCTTACCTTTGATTTGCAGTTGTTTCTTTACTTTATCTTGCACATTCTTTTCATCTTGCATCACGGCATTCAACAACTGCTGAGCATTTTCCTTAGACATTTCGTTCTTGTTCTGCTGCTGTTGTTGTTGATTTTGCTGTTGGTCTTTCTGATTCTGTTCTTGCTGGTCCTTGTTCTGGTCCTGCTTGTCTTCCTTTTGCTCTTGTTGCTGCTGTTGTTGGTCTTGATTCTGTTGGTCTTGTTGTTGATCCTTCAACAGCTTTTGAGCCAAAGCCAGATTGTAGCGGGTTTCGTCATCCTTCGGATTATTGCGCAAGGATTCCTTATAAGCTTCGATGCATTGCGGATATTGCTTTCCGGATTGCAGGATTACACCCATGTTGTGATAAATCTGAGCCAGCTTTTCCTTATCCTTTTCAATCTTCGATACCGATTCGTATTGCTCCATAGCTTCTTGTGCCTTTTGTTGCATCAAGAGTGCATTGGCCAAGTTGAACATGGCATCGGTGGACTTCGGATTTAGCTCCAAAGCCTTGCGATAATCCACTTCCGCCTTGATAAACAAGCTATCGTTGTAGAGTTTGTTACCACTACGCAGATAGTCTCTGTCCGTCTTCTCTTGAGCAAGTCCATGAGCAGCACCTGCAAGCAGAAGGGTTGATAATATATAGAATTTCTTCATCATAGTCGTCATTATTTAAAGAGTCTGATGTTCTTGAATAATGGGTTCTTGCGTTCCAAGATCAGCATTTCTACTACCAAAAGGATGAGCACCAACCAAGCCAATACCTGGAATTGCTCGTCGAAATCAGTGAATACTTGGCTTTCCACATCTTGCTTGGCAAGCTTACTGATTTCTTCGTTCAAGATTTTCTCTGCCGAGTTGGAATTGTCTACACGGATGTACATGCCATTGCCTGCCTTAGCGATTTCCTGGCACATCGCTTCGTTCAAGCGAGTGACGATCACGTTTCCATCCTTATCCTTTCTGAATGCATTGCTTCCTCTTTCTACCGGAATAGGCGAACCATCAGGTGAACCTACACCCAAAATGAACACTTGCATATTCTTTTCTGCAGCTTCCTTGGCTGCTTCCAATGCACCTCCTTCGTGGTTTTCACCATCGGTAATGACCACAACGGCACGACCTACGCCTTCATTCGGTGTAAAGCTCTTCATCGCCAAACGGATAGCTGCGCCGATGTCAGTACCCTGGGTAGTGATAAGCGATGGGTTGATGCTTTCCAAGAACATCTTGGCCGATACATAGTCGCTTGTAATTGGAAGCTGAGTAAAGGCTTCGCCGGCAAAGACAATCATCCCTACCTTATCGTTATTGAAGGTGTCCACCAATCTTGAAATCAGCTTCTTGGCCTTTTCCAAACGGCTTGGAGTAACATCTTCTGCCAACATGGAGTTAGAGATATCGAGCGCAATGACGGCTTCTACCCCACTACGTTTCACGGTTTCCATCTTCGAACCGAATTGCGGACGGGCCAACATGAAGATGGTCAGTGCCAAGGCCGAGATGGTGAGCCAGAACTTTACATCCGGTCGATATTTGGATATGGTAGGCATCAATTCTTTCAGCAAAGCCGGGTCTCCATACTTGCGGATGTTCTGGCGTCTTCTGTGGTTGTAATACAGATAGATTCCCACCAATACCGGAAGCAGGAAGAAGAGATATAAAAAGTCAGGGTTTGCAAATCGAAACATAACTTCTTTCTTTTAAGGTATTTTCTTTAAAATCGTATTACGCAAGAGAATATCTAGCAAGATGCAGAAAAAAGCAATCCAAGCGAACAACTCGAATTCTTCCTCACGCTTGCTGAACTCCTTCACGTTCAACTTTGTCTTTTCCAACTTGTCGATTTCTTGATAGACTTCCATCAACTTGTCGTTGCTGGTAGCACGATAGTAATTGCCATTGGTTGTACCGGCAATTTCGGTCAGTGTCTTTTCATCAATTACGACAGGTACGTTCACGTATTGCACTCCGGCATAAGTCTGCATCGGATAAGGCGCTGTTCCATTGGTACCTACACCAATGGTATAGACACGGATACCGAATTGCTTGGCAATTTCGGCAGCAGTCAATGGAGAGATGTCGCCTCGGTTGTTACTACCATCGGTCAAGAGGATGATGACCTTCGACTTTGCCTTGCTGTCCTTCAAACGGGTCACGGCATTGGCAATACCCATACCGATGGCAGTACCGTCTTCAATCAAACCACGTTGGGCGATGTCACCCTTAATGCCATGGAAGAGATTGAGCAACACGCCATGATCTACTGTGAGCGGACACTGGGTGAAGCTTTCTCCGGCAAAGATAGTCAAACCGATGTTATCGTTCGGACGACCGTTGATGAATTCCGAAGCTACTTGCTTGGCTGCTTCCAATCGGTTAGGCTTCAAGTCTTCTGCCAACATGGAAGTCGAAACGTCCACGGCCAGCATAATGTCGATACCTTCTATCTCGGTGTTCTGCCAATTATCCGTAGTTTGCGGACGGGCCAATACCAATATCACCATGACTATTGCCACGATGCGGAGCACGAACGGAGCATGGAGCAAGTAAATCTTCCAACTTTTCGGCGCATTCATATACATTCTTGTGGTCGAAACCTGCATAGTAGGTTCCGTTTTCTTGCGCTTCATTACATACCATATAATATAAGGTATGAGCAAGACCAGCAGGAACAGATATTCAATATTTGCAAAAATCATTTTTCAAACAATTTAAATAAGGTTGTAAATGCCTTTCGATACCAAGAAGAGGATAACCAAAATGGCTACACCAATAGCAATCATGCTACCGAGCAACACCATGCGTCCTTGCTTCGAACGTTTTTCTTCGATGGTGATTTCGGTTGGTTCCGGCTTGGCATTCGGATCGGGTTCTACCTTCGTGTTGTTGATGAACTCAACCGCATTGACGAGGTTCATGTCGTTCTCGTTCATGAGTGGCGAATGCTTGGCAAATTTCACCAAGTCGGCAGTCTCGAACAAGTACTTCAATTCTTTGATGGATTCCTTGTCGTTGGTTTCCAATAGGTTATCGATGATTTCCGAAGAAGTCATTTCCATGGCGTTGAAGCCGAAACGCTCTGCCATATAGGTACGGAGCACATCGGTCAGTTCGGTATAGTAAGCCTTCGGATCGGTCATGCGCAAGTGCTTGTCTTCCTTGATTCGCTCGATGTCTTGCAAAGCCTGAGTGTGTGGAGGCAACTTCGGCTCTACCTTAATCTTACGGATGATAGGCTTGTTGTCCTTGAATCGCTTGTAGAGGTAATAACCCAAACCACCCAAAGCCACCATCAATAAGGTGAGCCAGAAGATGGTCGAGATATCTTGCCATTCGATGCCGGCTTCGCGGATAGGCTTCGGTCCGAAGAACTGGTCTGGATTCAAGGTGTCTACTGGAATGGAATACACCTTCAAGGCCAAGGCTTGTGAGCGATAGGCCTGGTCGTTTACCAATACTTCGAACGGTGGCAAGTAATACAAGGCTGAATCAAAAGAAGTTATGGTATATTCTTGTTGAATCAACATGCGCTTACCTTCGTTCAGCATCTGTGTGTCCGGCTTGGCTATGTCGAGCACCTCTACCCCTCTTACCAGTGTGTCGCTCAGTATAGGCAATTGCAGTTTCTGATTGGCATCCATGCTCACTTCGAGTGTCACCTTGGCTTGTTCGCCGATGAGCAGTTGCAGGGAGTCAATCTTGGCATCTACCGTTACTTGCTGAGCCTTGGCTTGTGGAATGGCCAACAACAAAGCACCGGCTAATGCGCATATTTTACTGATATGTAAGATATTCATTTTCATTAACTTCGTTTTGCAAATAAGTTAAGCAACGATTTCACATAGTCCTGGTCGGTTCGCACCGATACGGAATCTACATTGCTCTTCGTGAAAGTCTCTGCCAAGCGTATCTGACGTTCCTTCCACCAAGCATGATGCGCATTGCGCAACTTGGCCGACGAGGTATCAATCCATTGCTCGTGACCGGTTTCGGCATCGCGCACTTTCATCAAACCTACATCCGGCAACTCCGCCAAACGACGGTCGTACACCTGAATGGCCACGATATCGTGCTTGCGGTTGGCAATGGTCAATGCATTGCGATAATCGTTGTCATCAATAAAGTCGCTCAGCATAAAGGTGACGCAACGCTTCTTGATTACGTTCGTGAGGTATTCCACCGCCATCTTTATGTCCGTGCGCTTGCTTTCGGGCTTGAAGTCCAGCAGTTCGCGGATGATGTAAAGGATATGCTTGCGTCCCTTCTTCGGCGGAATGAATTTCTCGATTCTGTCCGAAAAGAAGATGACACCAATCTTGTCGTTATTCTGGATGGCCGAGAATGCCAACGTAGCGGCAATTTCCGTTACCATGTCCTTCTTCATCTGCTTTACTGTACCGAAATCCAAGCTATTCGATACGTCGATAAGGAGCATCACCGTCAGCTCGCGTTCTTCTTCGAACACCTTTACATAAGGTTTGTGGTAGCGGGCGGTCACGTTCCAGTCGATGTCTCGCACGTCATCGCCATACTGATATTCGCGCACTTCCGAGAACGACATACCCTTGCCCTTGAAGGCCGAATGATATTGGCCGGCAAAGATGTTGTTCGAAAGTCCGCGCGTCTTGATTTCAATCTGGCGAACGCGTTTCAAAATATCACTTGTTTCCATACACTTTTTCTAAGATGTCCTTACGTTTAAGGGAAAATGCTTAGGCGTTTCACTTCAAACGCCTAAACGTTTTGCTTCAAATGCCTAAGCGTTTTGATTAAGGCACTTCTACACTATTCAAGATCTTGCTTACGATTTCGTCCGAAGTCATGTTCATGGCTTCTGCTTCGTAAGTCAAGCCGATGCGGTGACGGAGCACGTCATGAGCTACGGCACGTACGTCTTCCGGAATCACATATCCGCGACGCTTGATGAAGGCATAGCTGCGGGCAGCCAAAGCCAAGTTGATAGAAGCACGTGGAGAACCACCGAAACCAATCATATCCTTCAAGTCCTTCAAACCGTACTTTTCCGGATAGCGGGTAGCGAACACGATATCGGCAATGTATTGTTCAATCTTTTCGTCCAAGTAAACCTGGCGAACCACCTTGCGGGCTTCCATGATTTCTTCTGCCTTCAAGATTGGGCGGACTTCAATCTTCTCGCCACTGATGTTCTGACGGATGATCTTCTTTTCTTCTTCCAACTTCGGATAGTCGATGATGACCTTCAACATGAAACGGTCCACCTGTGCTTCCGGAAGTGGATATGTACCTTCTTGTTCAATCGGGTTTTGAGTAGCCATTACAAGGAAAGGCTTCGGAAGTTCGAATGTTTCCTTGCTCAATGTTACCTGACGTTCTTGCATGGCTTCGAGCAAAGCACTCTGTACCTTAGCCGGAGCACGGTTGATTTCATCCGCCAATACGAAGTTTGCGAAGATAGGACCGCGCTTAGCGATGAACTGCTCATCCTTTTGGCTATAGATCATGGTACCGATAACGTCGGCAGGGAGCAAGTCCGGAGTAAACTGGATACGGCTATATTTAGCATCGATGAGTGATGCAAGAGTCTTGATGGCGAGTGTCTTTGCCAATCCCGGCACACCTTCGAGGAGGATGTGTCCGTCGGACAACAAGCCAATCAACAACGATTCAATCAAATGTTTCTGTCCTACGATGGTCTGGTCCATGCCGGCCATCAAGTTAGTTACAAACGCACTTTGTCTTTCGATCTTTTCATTCAAAGCACGAATATCAATTGCTTCTGCCATAGTTTTTCTGTTATTTAGTTATTCTTATTATTCATAGTAATAGCCGCACCTTCCGGAGGCTTTTTATTCAGCCCGTAAAGTTACGGCTATTTATTAAGTGCGACAACTAAAATTTATTAAAAAACTTTTAGCGGGTGTTATTTTTATTTGTTGTTTCAAGGCATAAAATAAAAAAGAAAGCGAAGGGCTTGTAATTGTATACAGGCTCTTCGCTTGGTATAGGGTTATGCTACTTTTTTATTAGCCATTCTTTCGGTATAATAGCCGGAATCTTGATTACCGTTCCGATAGGAATATTGTCCGGATCGGCAATGCTTTCCTTGTTGAACTTTGCGATATACGGCCAGAATCGTTTGCTTCCGTAATAATGCACAGAGATACGGATGATGGTTTCGCCACTCTTCAACGTATGCTCGCATAGCGGTTCCTGTCCATTGATAACGTATTCCAATGTGTCTCCCAAAACAGGTACACGTTCCTTCCGAAGCTCTTCGGCGGTCAGTTCCAATGGCATCATGGTGATGGGAGGTTCGCTTTCGAAGATTGTATCCATGTGGATAGTCTCTTCTACAAGCGTAGCCACTTCTTCGGGTACAGAAGGCATTGGAGTTACTTCATGCGCATCGTCCGAGCGGAAGAACATCCAATAAGCGCCGAAGAGGATAATCAATACCAACACCACGATGACACCCCAAAGGATGCGGTTGATAGTCTTTTCCTTCTTGTCTTGCTTTGCTTGAGCCACCATTGGTTCTTCTTCGGTGATAATAGGTTTTTCTTCTGGTACAGTTTCTGTAACAGGCTCTGATGCAATGAGTTCTTCTATTGCCGGTTCCTCCACCATCGGTGTTTCTTCTGCTTGTTCCGGAGCAGTTTCTTCCACCAACTCTTCCATCGGTTCTTCCACCGCAGGAGTTTCTTCTACGATAGTTGGTTCCTCTTCTACAACCACCGGTACTTCGGTTACTTCCGTAGCTGGAGTTTCCTCGATAATAGTTTCTTCTACCACTACCGGTGTTTCTTCGGCTATAATTGGAGTTGCTTCCACGATTGCCGGTGTTTCTTCCACCATTTCCGGTGCTTCCAAAACTACTTCGGTTGGAGTATCTTCCAATTCCACACCATCGTTCAGGATAACCGTTTCGAAATGAGCGAATGGCTTGTTAATCAAGTCCTTCATGGTGGTATCCGGAGTAAAGGATATTTTTGAATGTCCTTGAATTTCAAAGCGTTCGCCTGTGTTTACGTTCACACTTTCGCGAGCATCCACTTCGGTCAGTTTGAATGTACCAAACCCTTTGATCTTGACATAGTTTTCCGTCTTCAACGCTTCTTCTATCAAGTCAAACATGGTTCTCACAATCAAGTCGGCTTCCTTCTTTCCGATGCCTTGTTTCTGACTGAACAGATTGACGATGTCTTGTAAGGTAATCTTTTCGTTCATGGTGGTTATCGGATGAGTGGTTTACTTGAACTTTTCTTTTAGAATATTGCTAGGCTTGAATGAAAGGACAAGCTTTGGAGGAATCAGCATTCGTTGTTGGGTAACGGGATTGACAGAAACACGTTCGAGCTTTTTCTTCACTTCGAACGTGCCAAAGCCTTGGAGGGCAATGGTGTTGCCATCCTGTAGCTCTTGAGTCATGATACTCAGCACGGAAGATACATATTTGGCTGTATCCTTATTGGTATATCCTAACCTCTGTGAAAGTTCAGAGATGAATTCTTTATTATTCAAGGGACTATCGTTTTTATTTTAATAATGCGATATTACTGAAAAATCAGTATCCTTCCAAATATTTTGTTAGAAAAGTTTAAATCACTTCTCCATAAAGGTCGAAATCATCGGCATTAGTGATTCTTACCTTGTAGAATCGTCCGGAGAACAAACGTTTGCCATCTGCCTTAATCAAGACTTCAGGGTCTACTTCCGGCGAGTCGAATTGGGTTCTACCAATATAGTACTCCCCTTCCTTTCGGTCGATGATAACCTTCATTTCCTGTCCAATCTTAGCTTGGCTCAATTCTGCAGAGATGCCTTGTTGAATAGCCATCAATTCATCCAATCTGGCTTGCTTTACTTCTTGCGGAATGGAATCTTCGTATGTTTCAGCAGCATATGTACCTTCTTCTTCCGAATAAGCAAAGGCTCCCATTCGATCAAATCGGGCTTTTTGGACAAATTCCTTCAATTGTTCAAAGTCCTCTTCTGTTTCGCCAGGGAAGCCAACCATCAATGTCGTACGGAGATGGATCCCAGGCACTTCACGACGGAATTTCTCGATTAAATCGTAGGTTTCCGATTTGCTGACATTACGACGCATGCGGGTAAGCATATTGTCGCTGATGTGTTGGAGGGCAATGTCCATGTATTTGCAGACATTGTCGTTCTCACGCATCACGCGGAACAAGTCTTCCGGGAAGTGTGTAGGATATGCATAGTGCAAACGAATCCATTCTACGCCAGGTACTTGCGCAATTCTTTCGATGAGTTCGGGCAATTTCTGACTTTTGTAGAGGTCCACTCCATAATAAGTTAGCTCCTGAGCAATGATTTGGAATTCCTTCACACCTTGCGAAACCAACAGTTTCACTTCATCGATGATTTCTTCCATCGGACGGGAAGTGTGCTTGCCGGTAATGATAGGAATGGCACAATATGCACAACTACGGTCGCAACCTTCCGAAATCTTCAGGTAAGCATAATGCTTTGGAGTAGTCAAAGTACGTTCTATAGCGATTTCATCGTTATATGCCTTGCCTAAGTCTGCTAAAAGTTCGTTCCAGTTGAACTTGCCATAGAATTTATCCACTTGTGGGATTTCTACTTCAAGTTCCTTCAAGTAACGTTCAGAAAGACATCCCATTACATAAAGCTTGTTGAGTCTTCCTTCTTCTTTGGCTTCACAAAATTCCAGAATCATATTGATGGATTCTTCCTTGGCATCGCCGATGAAACCGCAGGTGTTGATTACTGCAATCTCCCCTTGTGGATTAGGAGAATCGTGTGTTACTTTATAACCATTGGCTTCAAGCTGACGCATCAACTTTTCCGAATCCACCAAATTCTTAGAGCACCCTAAGGTGATGATATCTATGGTATTGCGTCTCATTTATCCCCTTCTCCGAATAATGAATCAACGAATTCTTTTCTGCGGAAAGCCTGCAAATCTTCGATGCCTTCGCCCAATCCGATATATTTCACAGGAATCTTGAATTGGTCAGAGATACCGATCACTACACCACCCTTAGCTGTACCATCAAGCTTGGTGATGGCCATAGCTGTTACTTCAGTAGCCTTAGTAAATTGCTTAGCTTGTTCGAATGCATTTTGGCCAGTAGAACCATCCAAAACCAACAAGACTTCGTGTGGAGCATCGGCAACTACCTTCTGCATTACATTCTTGATCTTGGTCAATTCGTTCATCAAACCAATCTTGTTATGCAAACGACCGGCAGTATCGATGATAACGACATCTGCATTATTAGCCACGGCTGAACTAAGTGTGTCGTATGCTACAGATGCAGGGTCAGAACCCATCTTCTGCTTGATGACAGGAATACCTACACGTTCGCCCCAAATGTCGAGCTGTTCTACGGCAGCAGCACGGAAAGTATCGGCAGCACCCAAATAAACTGACAATCCTTTCTTCTTGAATTGGTAAGCCAACTTACCGATGGTAGTAGTCTTACCTACTCCATTTACGCCAACTACCATGATGACGTATGGCTTCTTGCCTTCAGGTACACAGAATTCTTCCGAATCCATGGTGTTGTTTTCAGTAAGAAGTGCCGCAATTTCTTCGCGAAGGATGCGGTTCAGCTCCTGAGTATTTACATATTTATCTCTTGCAACTCTTTCTTCAATGCGCTTAATGATGTTCAAAGTAGTTTCTACACCTACGTCCGAAGTAATCAATACTTCTTCCAGATTGTCCAAAACTTCATCATCTACCTTTGATTTGCCGGCTACGGCACGGGCAATCTTGCTGAACACACTTTCTTTGGTCTTAGACAATCCTTTGTCCAATGTTTCCTTCTTTTCTTTCGAGAAAAAACTAAAAAATCCCATATTGGAGTTCTATTTAACTATTTATTGTACAAAGATATAACTATTCTTTAACATCAACAAAAAAGGCATAAAAAAAGTTCCTTCCAATAATTTGAAAGGAACTTTTCGGTATCATTATTTGACTTTGATTATTTCTTGAAAAAGTCTTGAACCTTGTCATTCTGAACCATTTGTTCATCGAAGATGTAAGCACCTGTCTTAGGAGACTTAACCATCTTGATAACCTTTGTATATGAACGACCTTCAGTCTTACCAGTCTGAAGTGTTGCAACTGCTTTCTTTGCCATGGTCTATTATTATTTAATTTCTTTGTGAACTGTTACTCTTTTCAAAATAGGATTGTACTTCTTCAATTCCAATCTTTCAGTGGTATTTT
>JAFYWH010000071.1 GCA_017558175.1 Bacteroidaceae bacterium | reverse complement strand
CTTTGCGTATTCAACAGCACCCTGAGCCATGTAACGCAACAAAGTAGCGTTAGCATACTGACGAGCACCCTTAGAAACCTGCAAGATAACCGGAGACTTAGTTTCAACTGCAGCCTTGATGATAGCTTGCATCTGTTCCATGTTGTTGAAGTTGAACGCAGGGATAGCGTAACCACCTTCTACTGCCTTAGCAAACATTTCCTTAGTGTTTACCAAGCCTAATTCTTTGTAATTTACCATTGTTCTATAATATTTAATAGTTAATGAATTCATTTCTTGTTGCAAATTTAGTGATTAATGTTCAGATTCCCATTATAAACGCCGTAAAAATATCGAATAAATTAGATGAGAATAAAAAAAATCCTTGTTTCTTTTTCTATTTCAAAGAAATAACTTACCTTTGCAGTCCGAAAATGTGACCATTACACATTGTTGTTACCAAACAAGCAATAATAACAATAAAAATATATACTGAAATGAAAAAAGGACTTCATCCTGAAAACTACCGTCCGGTAGTATTTAAAGACATGTCAAACGGCGATATGTTCTTGTCTCGTTCTACAGTGAACACTAAGGAAACTATCGAATTCGAAGGCGAAACTTACCCATTGGTAAAGTTGGAAATCTCTAACACTTCTCACCCGTTCTATACTGGTAAGTCTAAGTTGGTGGATACAGCTGGTCGTGTTGATAAGTTCATGAGCCGCTACGGTAACCGCATGAAGAAGTAATTTGAACATTATGTTCTCAAAATAAAAGGCTGCATCGATTGATGCAGCCTTTTATTTTTTCTATCTGAACTTTCCGTTCTCCCATCGGAGTACAATCGGTTCTTGTTTCAAATGGGGCAATAGCTTCTCCCGGTCTTCCTTATTCAAATACTCCGATGTAGTATATATAAAGGTAAGCGATGCATCCTCCTTGGATAGCGATGCCTTGATCAAATGCATATCCGCCTTTTGTCTAACCACCAGCGCCTCATCGGTCAACGAGTCGTTCGGAAGAAAAAAGCTTTCACCCGAAGGCATCTGCAAGAAATCTTCTGTACGAAGTTGCTTCGACCAGTCGGATGCATAAAAACGAATATGGCTATCGCAAGCCGAAGCGCATGCTGTTTTTACCATGCAAACCACCTTCACTGAATCATTCACCG
This sequence comes from Bacteroidaceae bacterium, assembly GCA_017558175.1. Taxonomy (GTDB): domain Bacteria; phylum Bacteroidota; class Bacteroidia; order Bacteroidales; family Bacteroidaceae; genus Phocaeicola. The sequence continues at coordinate 23,321 of JAFYWH010000071.1, read as the reverse complement.
GAAATAGTTTCATCTCCAAACTGCTGGTTGGAGTAGTTTGTATCAAAGCATAATCATCCGTCAGCACTTTCATCTCTGCCGTACCACCGAAACGGGTAGATACCTCCGCCTTCATGTTGCTATCCAAGAAATCCACACAATCTTCCTTGTTCACCTTGGTCAGCAATGGAGTGATGGAATCGGGCATCGAGATAAAAACCGACTTCATGTCTTGTGCAGCTACAGACAAAGCCAAACAAGACAAAAGCATCAACAGTATACTTTTCTTCATACCTTATTTATTTATACTTCACCGGAAGTTCACGCGCCGTACGGCTCTTCCAGATGAGATACAAGCCCAAAGCAATCAGCGGAAGACTGAGCAACTGACCAATGTTCAATGTCATACCCACTTCCGAAGCTACTTGCGGATTCTTCATGAACTCCAATGCCAAACGTGTACCGAAGAATATCAGCAACGAAACGCCCGTAATCAAGCCCACATACTTCTGCAAGTGGAACTTATGGTACATTACATACGAAACGACACCGGCTGTCAAGCAATAGAGCATTTCGTAAATCTGGGTAGGATGACAAGCCTGACCTTCGTACAACTGATGCCACTCACGGGAACGAACGAATTCAAAGCCCCAAGGCATGGTAGTAGGGAAACCGAAGATTTCAGAGTTCATCAAGTTCCCGAAACGGATGCAGAAACAAAGCACTGCCACCGAAGGGATGATGCGGTCGAACAACCACCACACACTCTGCTTCGTAATCTTCTTGGAATAGAGCCATGCCGCAAAAATGACACCGAACACACCTCCGTGACTGGCCAATCCGCCTTCCCATATCTTCAGGATTTCTACCGGATTGGAAGTGTAATAGTCCCATTGGTAGAAAAGGCAATGACCCAAACGGGCACCTACTACCACACTAATCAAACTATACACGAACAACTTGTCCACCCATTCTTCCGGATACTTTTCTTTCTTGAATATCCACTCGGCATACTTATAGGCCAGGATAAAGCCCAAGCCCCACATCAATCCGTACCAACGGATTTGTCGCCCACCTATCTCAAATATCGTAGGATCAACGTCCCATACTATACTTCCCAACATCTTTCTTCTATCTATTATACCAAATGAGCTATCAATTCTTCGCGATCGCCATGGAGCAAATCAATCACCGGCACTTCAATCATGGTATAGCATCCTGGTTGCTGACGCATGGTTGCACGAGCACAACATACCATTACCTGAGCAGTCAAAGCCGGATTATTGATGCGCATATTGAATTCGAACATCTGGTTGTGAGTAGTTCCTGACACACCCTTGCGAACCAAGTTCACACCATGGCCCACATCGTTCAAATCGTCTACACATGGAACTTGCTTCACATGAGTTTCATCGTTCACAAAGTATGGGTCCACCTTAATAGCAGCCTCAACGGTCTTGAAGTCAGCACCTTCTTCCAATTCCACATACACCATACGGCGATGGATACCTGTTCCTGTCGGAATAGTCATAGACAAGGCATCCTTCACACCCTCAATGGCGCGAACGGCTACCGAGTGTCCCATCGAACGGCCCGGACCGAAATTAGTATATGTGATACCCTTCGGAGCAATGGCTTCGAGCAATGTACGAACCACCGAGTCACTTCCCGGATCCCAACCTGCTGAAATGATAGCTACTGAATTATTAGCCTTAGCAGTTTCGCCCAACGAACGACGAAGTGATGTAATCTGAGAGTGAATATCGAAACTATCAACCGTATTGATACCCAAAGCGAGAATCTTCTTGGCTTGTTCTTCCACCTGACGAGTCGGACTGGCAACGATAGCCACATCCACATCCTTCAGTTCGGTAATATCCTTCACTACCTCGTATGCAGCAAGCTCAGCCGGCTTGTTTTCTGCCCCATTGCGACGGATAATACCTGCCACCTCAAAATCAGGAGCCGCTTGAAGCGCTTCCACAACCGATTTACCTATATTGCCGTAACCAACCACGGCTGCTCTAATCTTCTTCATTTTTATCTTTGTTTTTGTAACCAATTTCTTTTTTATCGGCACAAAAATAAACAAATAGTTTCACACATAAGCGGATGTAACGCAAATATTTCTAAATTTGCGGAAGATTAAACAGATAAGAAAACAAAATATGATAGAATACATCCGAGGCGAACTAGCCGAAATTACTCCTGCCTTAGCCGTGATTGATTGCAATGGCATAGGCTATGGCATCCACATCTCGCTCAACACTTATTCCGCTATCCAAGGCAAGAAAAGTGTGAAGCTTTACATCCACGAAGCCATCCGAGAAGATGCACATGTACTCTTCGGCTTCTCCACCAAACAAGAACGCGAATTGTTCCTCTTGCTGATTTCCGTATCGGGCATTGGAGGCAACACGGCACGTATGATTCTTTCCGCGCTCTCGCCAAGCGAATTATGCAATGTCATCAGTTCCGGCAATGAGAAGCTATTGAAAAGCGTGAAAGGTATCGGTTTGAAAACCGCCCAACGCATCATTGTGGACTTGAAGGACAAGATAGCAGCTACAGGAGTGGAAACTGTTTCGGGAAGCATGGCTACCCTCACCCCAGCCAATACAGAAGTATATGATGAAGCTATTGCTGCGCTTACCATGTTGGGATTTGCACAAGCTCCTTCACAAAAAGTTGTGACCGCCATCCTTAAGGAAGATCCAAGCTTATCGGTTGAGAAGGTCATTAAGTTAGCTTTAAAGCGGTTATAAATTTTAGGCACGGATTACACGGATTGCACGGATAAATTAATGTAAGCATACACTAAAAACCGTGTTAATCCGTGTAATCCGTGCCTAAAGAATAGCAGGTGTTTTACCCTTCTTATTTCTCTGCCGCTTCCTGCATCTTGCGGGTCACGAACTGAATCTTCAAATTTGCTTCTTTCTGTTGCTTTCGAATTTCTTCCATACCGGAAAGAATTCGTGCCAACTCTGCCAATTCAACAATCGCCTTGCGGTCATTCTTCTGCATAGCAGTACGATAAGTCTTGTCACCAATGAAAGTCAACTGGATATTCTTATCCTGATTAGCAATGATGAAGCCTACTACACCTCCGTCCTCGCCTACCTTATAGTCAGCTTTCTCGATAGTACGACCTAAATCCGTAGTGGCATAGCTATCCTTAGCCATCGGAGTTTCGGCAAACATATCGCCTACACTCACCTTCACCGAAGTATGGTTCAATGTACCACCTGCACAATAGATAGATGTTAGCGACATCTCGCCCAATTCATTCACTTGTCCACGAAGGAACGAACGGCCCACATTCTTTTCCACTACTTGGGTAGGATAGAACCAGTTACCTATCTCCTGATAGGCAGTATCCTTTTCAAGTACAAAGTTATTCTTAATGGCTTCGAACTGAGCTTGCTTCACTTGCATCGCACTATCCAGATACACCAAAGTCTTCTGTTGCTCCTTCAAGTCAATCTGTTGCATCAGCTTAATCCCTTGCTTACGAGCCTCGAAAGCCTTCGGATACATCACCTTGATGCTATCAATCTGCGATTTCGCTTCACTGAACATTTCCATCTGCAAGGCTTTCTCTGCCTTCTGAAGGTGCAATTGGGCAGCTTTTTCTCCACCATCGCCACATCCGGCCAACACCATCAAGGCCAACAAAGCCGATAATCCTGTCTTTTTCATCTCATTCATCTTTGATTGTCTGCGCAAAAATAGTAATTTTGCAGTTCAATACACAAAAAATGGAACTGAAAGAGCATTTTAAAGGAAAGATTTTCCAACTGATTTCTGAAACAGCCGACGAACTGGGCTTGGAATGTTACGTAGTAGGTGGATATGTACGCGACATATTCCTGAACCGTCCATCGAAAGACATCGACGTGGTAGTAGTAGGAAGCGGTATCGAAATAGCCCAAGCATTCGGCAAGAAGTTGGGCAAAGGAGCACATGTGTCGGTATTCCGTAATTTCGGAACAGCACAAGTGAAATACAAGGATACGGAAGTAGAATTTGTAGGAGCACGCAAGGAATCGTATAGTCACGATAGCCGAAAGCCTGTGGTGGAAAACGGCACTTTGGAAGACGATCAAAACCGCCGAGACTTTACCATCAACGCCATGGCGGTTTGCCTCAATCGTGCCCGCTTTGGTGAATTGGTGGATCCGTTCGGAGGATTGGATGATTTGAAGGAACGTACCATCCGCACCCCGCTCGATCCGGACATTACTTTCAGCGATGACCCGCTCCGCATGATGCGATGCATCCGTTTTGCCACTCAGCTGAACTTCTACATCGAAGACGAAACCTTCTTCGCTCTCGAACGCAACAAGGAACGCATCGAAATCATCAGCCGTGAACGCATTGCCGATGAGTTGAACAAGATACTCCTCTCGCCCATTCCTTCCAAAGGTTTTGTAGAATTGGACAGATGCGGATTGCTCCCGCTCATCTTCCCGGAAATGGCAGCCCTCCAAGGCATCGAAACCAAGAACGGACGAGCACACAAGGATAATTTCTACCACACATTGGAGGTAGTGGACAACATTGCCAAGCAAACAGACAATCTTTGGTTGCGTTGGGCAACCCTCTTGCACGACATCGGCAAGCCTCGCACCAAACGTTGGGAACCGAAAGCCGGATGGACTTTCCACAACCATAATTATATAGGTGAGAAAATGATTCCGGACATCTTCCGCAAGATGAAGCTGCCGATGAACGAGAAGATGAAATACGTACAAAAGTTGGTAGGCCTCCACATGCGACCGATTGTGATTGCCGATGAAGAAGTGACTGACTCTGCCGTACGACGCTTGCTTTTCGAAGCCGGGGATGACATCGATGATTTGATGCTGCTCTGTGAAGCCGACATCACCTCGAAGAACGAAGTGAAGAAACAACGCTTCCTCGACAACTTCAAGCTGGTGCGCCAGAAACTGAAAGACTTGGAAGAGAAGGATAGAATCCGTAACTTTCAACCACCAGTAGATGGTGCTGAAATCATGGAAGTATTCGGCTTGGCGCCTTGTAAGGAAGTGGGCAGTTTGAAATCCGCCATCAAGGATGCCATTCTGGACGGAGTTATTCCAAACGAGCACGATGCCGCTTTCGCATTCATGTTGGAAAGAGCCAAGAAAATGGGATTAACCCCCAAAGCATAACAAACGAAGCACCTTGATTCAAGGTGCTTCGTTGTTGTCAGTAATCGCCTACATTATTTCTTCAGCTCCTTCAGTACCTCTTCCACTTCTTTGGCAGACATGCCGGCTGAACGCTTCGGTTCTATATCCCGTTATTATAATGCAACCATACGCCTAAAGCCACCATTGCCAATACCACGGCAATGATGCTGATGCCATAGCGGATGAAGAACGGCATTTCGTTACTGATGATGTTCCGTACCTTCTCGCTCCGTAGTTCGATATTAACTTTTTCTTCTTTTTCCATAAATTACCCTCCCAATTCCAGTTGGTTCTTCACCAGATGCCAGTATGCACCTTGGCGATGTATCAATTCTTCATGCATACCAGTTTCTGCAATGCGTCCCTTCTCCACTACCACCACCGTCTTTCCCCGATAGAACTCCATCAGGTTTTCCACAATGGCTTGTGTGAGGAAAGGGAATACCAGTTGCAGCAGACATCCTACCAAGGCACCTAACAGAATCTGTCCGAAGTACTGGCGATATTGCTTCATGTAGCCGAAGAGGAACTTGAACGACCGCTTTTCTTTCTGTTGCTCACCCTCTTGCTCATAGAACAGGGGTGTAGGCTGTATGAACATGGCTATTCCCTTCTCTTCGCCTTGCGAACGGGTGCTAACCCAATGTTCCACAAACTCCTTTCGGTTGTAGGTTATCAGTCCCTTGCCCGGGTCGGCTATGTAGAACTTATTTCCTTGCTTTTGCTTGTAGAGCACCACAAAGTGGTTTTGGTTCCAGTGGAGGATGCAAGGCAAGGGTGCCTGCTGCATTTGCTCCATCGATACCCGCCCGCAAACACTATGCAAGCCCAGTTTGTTCGCTGCCTCGCTGATGCCGAGCAAGGAAACCCCTTCGGTCGATGCAAAGCAATAGCGAGAAAGGGTCTCGATGGAGAACTCCTTCCCGTAATGCTTGCATACCATAGCCAGACAAGCGATGCCGCACTGCATGGAGTCGTGCTGTCTGATATAGAATTTCGATGTTCTCATTATTTAATAGAAATACCTTTTTCCGTACTGTCTAGAATGTTGCCTAACTTAATCTTGTTTTTGGGATTCTTGCGGATTGTATAGCGAAGCAATATCCACGGACGAAGATTCTTGTCTTTGTAACGGACATCTGATACGGAATGATATTCGCCGTTATTTACCGTAGTCTTTTCTCTGTATTCTCCTGTAAAATGTTGCAAACATAAAGCTACATAGAAATTGGGAGTTATGTTGTAGTTTACCTGCACGTTAGCAGATGATGGATGGTAATATCGGCTTTGGGATATGGCTGAAAAATCCTTAGGGCAATAATCAATGTCACCATAGAATGAGAATAATTTGTTTGCACGAAAACTGAAACCACCGGACACATAGAAGATATGTTTTGCCGATTGTCCCTCAAAGTATCCAGCAGCCCAACCGCCTCCACCATAAATGTTCCCTTTCTTGAAGTTATAGTTGCCATATACTCCTGCTGACAAATTGGAATAATGGCCGGAGTTTTCGTAAGTGCTGGTATAGATGCCATTCTCGGTATAGCCATAAGCTTCTATCAAATCGTTGACATACTGATAGTTTATACTTGGTGTTAAATATAGCTTTCCTACATTGAAACTGTAACTGAGATTCCAATTATGGTCCATTTGAGGTGTCAAAAATGGGTTACCTTTTGATATCAACAAGGAATCCGTTGAAGTGTTATATGGATTCAGGTTGCCGACCGAGGGAGTGGTATTGCTGAACGAATAACCCAACTGTACGGAATTGTTGTCATTTGGACTCCAAGTTACACTAGCCGAAGCCTTTGGACGAAAATAGTTGTTGTCCGTATCACCGGCTTTCAACCAAATGCCTTCAACTCCCAGTGATGCCATATAGTAGATTTTCTTTATCTGTCCACTATAACTGCCATACAGATATTCACTGAGTTGGTGGTGCTTGAATAATGGCACATGAATATTTGTCGGATGAATTTTGTCATAACGGAAGTTCGTTCGATTGCCGATACTCAATGAGCTACCATTGTCAAAAACCTTATCATAATCAATATTCAAATTTCCTGAGTTACGTTGATTCTGGAATAATACATTCGTTTCATATAAATCTGTTCCATAGCTATCAGAACGGAATGCGTCGTTGGTGTTCTCGTTATAATTGTATGCCATACGGATTTCCAAATCTTCTTTCTTTTGGAAATTGTGCTTAAAATACAGGGTGGAAGTAAATATCCCACTCTTGTCACGACTTGATTGTCCGAGTACGTAATTTATCGCTCTGCCATTGTCATAAGTGCCGTTACCGGATTCCGACATTTTACCGCTTGTTGTCTTGAAATAAGCATGTACTGCCAAATAATCCTTCGGGTTGAGCTTGGCTTTGAATGTCAAATCTCCCAACCAGTCATATCCATTGTTACGCGATACCGAGGAGTACGTCTGGTGATAGGTAGAGCTGCTGCGCTCAATGGTCGATTCCGTATCATCGTGATGCGTATAGTTGTAGCTTAAACGTCCATAGAGGCTATACTTGGCATTCCCTACTTCAAAATAACCTACGCCCATCCCTTTTCTTATAGGAACTTCGTGACGTGTCGCAGCTTGAACCCATAGATAAGGTTTCGGCTTTCTCTTCAGAGTTACATTGATAATGCTTCTGATTCCTTCTTGTAGATAACGGGCGGAAGTGACATTAATAACCTCCACCGATTCTATTTCCGAAGGATCCAATGGAGCAATACCAGAGTTTACACGGAATCCGTCTATCAAAATCAATGGAGATGTACCATTATGGAGTTTCACACTCGAAGTGTTAGGGTCTGAAATTAACAATGGTATTTCTTGCAGAGCTTCGAATGGATTGCGCATTTTCTTTGCATCTTTGGAGAGAAAGAAAACTTGTCCGTTGGCTGTGCGCTTCACCACTTCGCTACGGTCGCCTTCCACTAGAACTTCGTCTAATTTTATGGCTTTCTCCACGAGTTCGTAATTTCGTGTACAATTTGCGCTCAAAACAATGGAATCCTGTACATCTTCATAGCCGAATGTGGTGATATGAATGTGATAACTCCCGTCGGCAAGTTGAGAAAAACAGAACTTGCCATCTTTCTCTGTGGTATAGCTTTGTATTACTGTACCATCTTTCAACAGACAAACGCAACCGAAATCAACTGGTGACTTTTCCATTTTAGAAGTCAACAGTCCCTCAAAGGTGTATTGTGCGTATGCACTATGTACAAGGCATATAAGACATGCAGCCAGCGTTTGTTTAAGATTCATTGTATATTTCATTTTTTAGTAGATTATATTTAAATAAATACATTAAGAATTCTTTTTGAGTAAGGCTAGATGCGTCGAATGTGCAAATTTTCTCACCTTGATGCGCTATAAGTTGACGATTACAAGGTCCCAAACATACAGGGAACCATTTGCAATTTTTGCAATGCTCAGGTTGCATGTCGTCAAACCAATCCTTATATTTTTCAGGATACCAAGATACTTCTCCTGTCTCAAAATTTAGTTTACCCAATGTATGTTCGTCATCAAAAACTGGCAAGGTGGTACATTTGAAGATTTTACCATCATAATTAAACAATACCTGACTTTCCCTTTCTGCAAAACATACACATCCTTTGGGCATAAAGTAATAATCGACAAGGAACTTATTGTCGAAAAGACTTTGAATGGCATTCATCAAAGCGTTTCTGTCTACTTGCTCTGTTTTAAGTTGCCATACCTTTTTTACAATAACAAAAGTCTTCTTTCTATCCAAAAACTTGATATCCTCAATGATTTCTTGGACATTGCGTAATGTATGGTTGTCAAAATTAATCCTGACAGCTACCCATCTATTACATATCCATCGTATTACACCTCCTTCTTCATTGTGCTTTGCAAAATTATGTGGTTTTATTCGAACAATTCCTATTTAAACGCTCATCTTTTTCTAATCAATTCTAATCATTTTCTAATAATCTTCTAACAGAGTTGCAGGTTGTGTCTATTTTTTGCTAATTTCGTCATTGTTTTAATAAATTGGGAATTATAATGAAGAAAGTGATATTTGTTGTTGTCATTTGTGCCTTTTTTGTGTTCTGTTTACAAGGGCTGTGGATGAGTAGCATGTATAGTGCTTATGTAAATCAATCTATAGAAGCAATAGAAAAGGCTATGGAAACCAGTATTGGGAAGGAAATGTCGTATCGGGTGAAAGAACGTCCTTTCAAGGATCCGAAGAATCCTAAAGTGGTTTATAGGTATGCCGAGGATATGACACCTGAAGAAAAAAAATCATTGAAAGGGGATACATTGAAACTGAATGAAACAAGCCAAAAGAATATCGGTAACAATCTAAGGGAAATAATCTTGCAGATACAGCAAGATGCGCTTATTGAGCAGAAGAAATACCTTCGTCTAAACATCCTCGACAGTATTTTTCAAGCAGAACTGCACCGGGAAAAGGTTGCAGCCAAGTATCGAATCCTTATCTACGACAAGGACACTGCCGTAATCAACCAAACAGGTATGCTGGATACAACCCACCAAGCGACAGCTGACACTCGCTTCTTTCCCATCGGTACCAAAGGACTGCAATTCGTACAAGTGAAGGCAGACATTGGCCTGTCGGCTTTCTTGCGTGAAATGCTTTATATACTGATAGCTTCTGTCGTGATGGTAGTCGTGATTCTGGGATGTGTGGTTTATCTGATGGTTACTATCCGAAAGAAAGACCTGCTTTTCAAACAACGGGAGGCGAACGTGAACGGAACCGTACATGACCTGAAAGCTCCGCTCAATGGTATCATTACGCTACTGGGATTCTTGCGGAACAAGCAGACGGACGCTTCGGTACAAACATTGATGGATGGTACCGTGCGCCAGGCAAAGAACCTGGTGAGCGATATTGAATCGTTATTGGTGACTGCCCGTCGGGACCGCCAGCAGTTGCATCTGCAAAAGAAGAGGACGGACTTGGTGCAGCTGGTGGCGCAGGCCCGCGAAAGCCTTTCTTCACAATACATCGGGAAGCTACACTGCATCCGGATGGAATGTGAAGAACCGGAAATGATGGCGGAAGTGGATGCGCTGTACGTGACCAACGTGCTGCGCAACCTGATGGAAAATGCCCTGAAATACTCGGACGATGGGGTGGAAATCATCGTCCGTCTTCGCAAGGAAGCATCCCGTATGTGTCTGGAAGTGGAAGACAACGGATGGGGCATCGAACGGAAGTATCACAAGAGAATCTTCGACCAGTTCTTCCAGGTGCCGAACGACCATGAAGTGCGCCGGAGAGGGTATGGTGTGGGGTTGGCTTTCGCATACTACATTATGGAAGCGCACGGAGGCAGCATCCGCGTGAAAAGCGAACCGGGAAAAGGAAGTACATTCACTTGTGTATTTCCGATGAAATGACAATCAATCTGCTTTAAATATGGAAAGAGAAACAACCAAGGTATTGTTGATAGACGATGACACGCTGTTGGGAAATATCCTGACCACCGCATTGACCTCGGAAGGTTACGAGGTGCATTATCAAAGCTCACTGACGGGACTGAAAGCCGTTGTCAGGGAGTTCCAGCCCAACATTGCCGTGCTGGACATCGAAGTGGGAACGGGGGACGGAATCGCCAGTATGCCGGAGCTGAAAAGGGTGGCAGACACGCTGCCCGTCATCATCATCTCCTCTCACACCGACAACGAGGAGGTGCGCCGGGCCTTGCAACAAGGGGCAGTGGTGTATCTGAAAAAGCCCATTGACGTGTATGAGATGATGGCTTACATCGACCGGTATGCACACGACTGGAAACCATCCGTCCTGCACATCGGCCAGCTGGAGCTGAGCACCGAGACACGCATCCTAACCTATCGGGGCGAAGAAGTGAAGAGGCTGACCCGACTGGAATATGGAATGTTGGCCTTGCTGTACGAGAACCGGGGAAAGAGTGTGTCTTATACCGATTTCAGTGAATTGTGGGAAGACAGTGTGATGAGTGAGGCAAGCCTGCAGAACTACATCAGCAGATTGCGGAAAGCACTGGCTGCCGATTCAACCGTGTCATTGGATTCCAGCGGGAGAGGCTATGTATTGAGTGCTGATTTCTAAAACTGCTGCCACCCGTGCAACGGGGGTGTTAACCACTTGTGAATTAGCGTGTAACGGGTTGCACGAGTGCTGCAACCTTTCTTCTTTCTGCCACCCCATGGTTTCCGCAATTACACTCGGCACGAAGTTGATAAACTGACAACTTCACACGAAAAACGGGAATATCTGGAAAGAATTCGTCCTTCTGAAAAAACGCTTCGGTGTTTCAGGCAAAACGCTTAGGCGCTTTACTTCAAACACCGAAGCGTTTTGCTTGAAGCACCGAAAGACTTGTCTCACGTTTCTATCTGTTAAATTTAACAAATTCACCAAAGGTGATGGTGGCAGCAAACAAGCCAGGCGGCAGGAGTCGTGCCACCCATTGCATACTGAATGTCAACAGGTTAAGGACTTGTTGCACGGGTGACAGAAAAAAAACCGGAATCCATGGGAAACATAGATTCCGACTGTTTATCAGAATAAAAATCTTATCACGTCATTGAAGTTCGCATAAATCAGCAAGGCAAAGAGTAGAATCATACCAGCCATCTGCGCACGCTCCATAAACTTGTCGCTCGGCTTGCGACGGGCAATGATTTCATACAAGAGGAACAATACGTGTCCGCCATCGAGAGCAGGAATAGGGAGAATGTTCATGAACGCCAGAATGATAGACAAGAAAGCAGTCATTTCCCAGAAACGATGCCAATCCCAAACCTTCGGGAAGATGCTACCGATAGTTCCGAAACCACCTACACTCTTAGCACCTTCCTTAGTGAAGACATACTTCATGTCGTTCACATATCCCTTCAAGGTATTTACGCCCAAAGCAATACCGGCAGGGAAAGCCTCGAAGAAACCATATTCCTTAGTTGTCAACTTATAATCGGACAAGGCTTTTGAGGTTGCACCTACCATGAACAATGTATCTGTCTTTACGGCAATAGTATCTTGAATACCTGCACGAGCATATACTAAAGTAAAGTCAACAGTCTTTTGTCCATTGGACTCAGCAGCTTCACGAAGATTGGCCAACTTGCTCACGAAAGCATTGTATGAACGCAACGGAGTTTCATTGATGGCCAACAAAACGTCGCCCGATTGGATGCCCACTTCGGCAAACGGACGGCCTGGTACAACCGAATCCACCACGTTAGGGAGCAACGGCTCTACGAAAGCAGGAACATCTTTCGCCACATCGAGCAAACTGATTTCCGGCATAAAGACTTCTACTTCCTGACCTTCACGGTTCACCTTCACCACGCGGGCTTCGGTAATGGCACGAAGCATATCCACATCGAAGCGTTGCAACGGTTGGTCATCGGCACTCAAAAGGATATCACCATCGCGGAATCCGATTTCCTCTGCACGCTCGTTGAACTCCATACCATAGGTCATGTCTTGCAACGATACATACTGATCGCCCCACTTGAAAAGAATCATCGAATAGATGAAAAGGGCAAGCAGGAAGTTCATCATCACACCACCTACCATGACAAGCAAACGCTGCCATGCCGGCTTTGCACGGAATTCCCAATCCTGCACCGGGTGATTCAAATCGTCCGAACTTTGTGTTTCGTCCACCATACCGGCAATCTGTACATAACCACCCAAAGGCAACCAACCCATACCATATTCGGTTTCGCTATTCTTTGGTTTGAACTTGAAAAGCGAGAACCAAGGATCGAAGAACAAGTAGAACTTGGTCACACGAATCTTGAAAAGTTTCGCAAAAAAGAAGTGCCCCCCTTCATGGATAATCACCAACAACGAAAGACTCAACATCAGTTGAAGGGCACGAATCAAAAACGTCTCCATTTATAGTTAATCAATTTAGTTATTATTCATCAAATCAAGCTTTCGGCTATTCGACGCGCCTCAGCATCGGTCGCCACATAATCCTCGTAAGTAGGTGTCTGAATGAACGGAACCTTCGCCATGGACTGTTCAATAACCTCGCTCATGCGGAGGAACGGAATGCGATCTTTCAAGAAAGCAGAAACCACCACTTCATTGGCCGCATTGACGATGCAAGCCATATTACCACCTTTATTCAAGGCTTCGTATGCCAAAGCCAAGCAACGGAAGCGATTGGTATCAGGTTGTTCGAAGGTCAGTTCCTTCATAGTCGTGAAGTCCAAACGATCGAACGATGCCTTGATGCGTTGCGGATAAGAAAACGCGTACTGGATAGGCAAGCGCATATCGGGCATACCAAGCTGTGCTTTCACCGCACCGTCTTCGTATTGCACCATGGAGTGGATAACCGATTGCGGATGCACCACCACTTCAATCTGGTCAGGACGCACTCCAAACAACCACTTGGCTTCAATCACTTCGAAACCCTTGTTCATCATGGTAGCCGAATCGATGGTAATCTTGGCACCCATGTCCCAATTAGGATGCTTCAATGCCTGTTCCTTGGTGACATGCTGCAATTGCTCCATGGTGAACTTACGGAAAGGACCACCCGATGCCGTCAAGATGACTTTCTCCAACGCATTGTTCGGTTCGAGGCATTGGAAAATGGCCGAATGTTCCGAATCTACCGGAAGAATCGGTGTGTGGTACTGTTGTGCCAAGGCATTGATGAGTTCACCTGCCACCACCAACGTTTCCTTATTGGCCAAAGCAATGGCCTTACCGGCACGAATGGCATTCATCGTTGGGCGCAAGCCTGCATATCCCACCATCGAAGCCAGCACAACATCAATCGGCTTGACCTCAACGATTTCGCAAAGCGCATCGGCTCCGGCATATACTTGGATGGGCAAGTCAGCCAACATTTCCTTCAGTTGCAGATACTTGGCTTCGTTGGCAATCACTACCGCGGCCGGCATGAACTTGCGTGCCTGCTCTGCCAAGAGTTCCACTTGATTGTTGGCCGTCAAGGCATATGCTTCATATAGATCAGGATGTTCCTCTATCACTTGCAAGGCTTGTGTACCGATAGAACCGGTTGAGCCTAATATCGCTATTTGTTTCTTTTTCATGGTATTCTAAAAAACTATATATTTCGAGGGGTCAAGCGATCGTCCTCTATTCCATATTTCAAAATGCAAGTGTGGTCCGGTAGTCTTCTCACCGGTATTTCCCACCAATGCTATGGCTTCGCCGGCCTTTACCGTATCACCCACCTTCTTCAGCAACGAACCACAATGCTTATACACAGACACGAGGTTCTGCGCATGCTGCACTTGAATGACATATCCGGTATCGGCCGTATAAGTAGCCAAGATAACGGTTCCATCCAAGGTAGCCAAAACACTTTCATTGGGGCTGGCAGCTATGTCGATGCCGAAATGTTTCTTGTTCGCATCGAACTCCGAAGATATCATCCCACGGGTTGGACGGAAGAAAATCAATCCGGTTACCGCCGGTGCATTGTCGATGGTAGTCAGGTTGTATCGTTCACGCTCCTCGTATTGCTTGCGAAATTCATCTTCAGCTTGGGTACGTTCCATGAGTTCTTCTGTACGGGCATCCGTCAGTGAATCAATGGATTGTACGCTATCGACCTTGATATTTCCACTGATGATGTCCTGAATGTTCATGATGTACATCTGCTGACGCTCCAACATCCATTGCAAGGAGTCGGCACGCAAGGCATTCAGCACCACTTGCTCGCGAACTTCCGTATTCATGTATCCCGGCAGATAGTTTCGCAAAGGGGTGAATGCGATGATGAGCGATGCTATCAGGAAAATGACCGTTACGGCAGAAAGCAATACAGACACACCATTGAGCTTGGACACATGGATACCCACGATTTCTTCCAACGTATTCTCATTGGTGATGGTCAACTTATACTTGAACTTGAAGTTCTTCCAGAATGCTTTCCGTTTATTCTTCATACCTTATATTATATATAGGGATTACAACAAGCCTTCGGGCACTTCTACCGTCAGCTTTCTTTTCTTCTTTTCGAGTTTCACCATGAACTCTTCGTGAGCCGGCAAGAGAATCTCTTCGCCATCGGGTGTTTCGATGGAGAACAAGACATTCATGGTACTATCGTCTACGGCTACAATCTCGCCCAAATCGCCATGGTTGATGTCCGTAACATGGAAACCGACAAAATAGCCCCAAGTAGGGATCTCATCGGAATCGTCTTCTTCCACATACTTCAACGGGAAATAGACTTCCACGTTGGTGAACTTGCGTGCCTGTTCGGCGGTCTCGATCTTTTCGAGCTTCACCAAAGCGGTGGTATCCGAACGGAAACGGTATTCTTCGATGAAGAAAGGAACCATAATGCCATCGAGGAGGCAAATGAGGTATTCACAATCTACCCGGTCGAATATATCGTCGGTGAAGGTAAACGAGAGCTCGCCCTTCACACCATGCGGTTTATTGAACACGCCAATCTTGAAAACTTCGTCCTTCTTTATCATACTCGCAACAGGAATCAATACTGCTTTCTTCGTTGATTATTATTGTTCGGCTTACGCTGGTTGTTAGGCTTGCGCTGATTGTTGTTCGGCTTGTTGGCATAGCGAGGCTCGTTCAAACGCAAGTCTTCTACCTGCAAGTCGATAGCTCCCTTGGAATATTCGCGAAGGTCGTCCACAATCTTCTGGTCTTCCATTCCGTCCTTATTCCAATTGGTAAAGCTCTTCTTCATCTGGATGGCCAACAGCTTGACCAATGCCTTCCGTTCTTCTTCGTCTTCAATTTCAACGGCCTTCTGCACCAAACCTTCGAGGATACGGCCATAGTGACGATAACGGATATCGCCATTGGAGTATGCCAACTGTTCCGGCTTCACCACCAAGTCTTCCTGCTTCACGATTTCGAACGGATAGTCGATATCCAACTTGAAATCAGACATGATAGCCAAGTGGTCCCAAAGTTTATGCTTGAAGTCGGGCACATCGCGCAAGTGCGGGAACATGCCGCCCATGATGCCGATAATGGCATCGGCACAACGCTGACGCTCTTCACGGTCTTCTATCGTCAAGGCATGGTCCACCATATTCTGTACGCTTCGGCCATACTCGGGAAGCTGCATTTTCTTTCGCTGGGTATTATATTCCATATATCAAATCAGTTTCTTGGGTTGTGACGCCACGAACTCCTTCAAGTAGAAAGGTTCGAAATAGGCAACATCTTTAAAATCTCCTTTCGACTTCGCCTTTTCGGCCAACGGAAACATCCACTTGGCCAACGGATGAATATCGTCGATGAAATGTGCATTGGGGTGAGTAATCTTCTCGCGACACTTGGCCGAGCCATTGCCGAAGAAATACACCGGATGCTTTTCGAGGAACTCCAGATACGAATTCTCGTCCACGATATCGGCTGCAATTTCACGCTTCACATTCAGGGCGCGGTCGTAGATGGCAGCATATACCTCCATTCGGCGGGCATCGATCATGGGGCAGAGCAAGGCATCTTCGGGCAACTCCTGCTGGAGAAGCACCGGCACACACATCACTTCCAGAGTAGGAAGCGCAATCAATGGCAAGTTACGGCCATAGCAAATGCCCTTCGCCATCGACACACCGATACGCAAACCGGTATAAGAACCCGGTCCGCAACTTACCGCTACGGCATCGAGCACCATTCCGTGACTATCGACAAACGACAAGGCCTCATCCACAAACACACCCAACTGAACGGCATGTTGAGGGCCTTTCAAGTCGGCCACCTTGAACTCATTCCAACCATCTTCGCTAACGGCCACCGAGCAAGCCTCGGTAGAGGTCTCTATATGTAAAATACACGACATAATGTTATACTTCTTGCTTAATAAGGTGCAAAGATAGTGCAAACCGAGTGCAGAACAAAAAAATAAACTTGCTTATTTTTTTATTATGCCGAGGTGCAGCCTATCTTCGCTTCAGCAAAGATATAAAATTAATCCGTTTTACACCTTATTATACAGATTTTATAACATTTCGGCCTTTTTCAAAAACGTCAAGGCGTTTCACCTAAAACGCTTAGACGTTTTGATGCAAACGCCTAAACGTTTTCCACAAACCTGCAAATATCCCTCCAATTATTCCTCCTCCTTAAAGAAAAAGCATTATTTTTGCAAAAAACATTTAAGGATTATGATACAATCAATGACCGGTTACGGCAAAGCGACCGTGACCTTCGGAGAAAAGAAAATACACGTAGAGCTTAAGTCGCTCAATAGCAAGGCTATGGACTTGTCGGTCCGCATTGCTCCCCTCTATCGCGAAAAAGAAATGGAAATCCGCGCCCAAATCACCAAGGCATTGGAACGTGGCAAGGTGGACTTCAGCCTTTGGGTAGAGAAGGAAGCTGCCGAAATGGCTACCCCAATCAATGCGGCATTGATGAGCAATTACTATGAACAAATCAAGAACATTACCGCAACAACAGACATCCCGATGCCTGCTGACTTGTTTGCCACCTTGCTCCGCATGCCGGATGTGCTCACCAAAGTAGATATCCAAGAACTCACCGAAGAGGAATGGAACGTGGTTCGCCAAGGCATCGACGAAGCCATCGCCCAAATCACCAACTTCCGCATTCAGGAAGGTGCTGCCCTTGAAAAGAAATTCCACGAAAAGTTGGACAACATCGAGGCTTTGATGAAGGAAATCGAACCCTACGAAATGGAACGCGTAACCAAGATCCGCGAAAAGATTACCGCAGCCCTCGAAAAGACCATCAGTGTGGATTATGACAAGAACCGCCTGGAGCAGGAATTGATCTACTACATCGAGAAGCTCGATATCAACGAAGAAAAGCAACGCCTCAGCAATCACCTCGCCTACTTCCGCGAAACCATGGCCACCGGTCAAGGACAAGGCAAGAAGCTCGGATTCATTGCTCAGGAAATGGGTCGCGAAATCAACACCACCGGAAGCAAGTCGAATCATGCCGAAATGCAGAACATCGTGGTTCGCATGAAGGACGAGCTGGAACAAATCAAGGAACAAGTTTTGAACGTAATGTAACAATCATACTATGGCAACCGGAAAACTTATTATCTTCTCTGCCCCATCGGGTTCGGGAAAATCTACCATCATCAACTACCTGATGACACAAGGTTTGAACCTCGCATTCTCCATCTCGGCCACCAGTCGTGCCCCACGCGGCACCGAACAGCATGGTGTGGAATACTACTTCCTCTCGGCCGAAGAATTCAAGCAACGCATCGCCAACGATGAGTTCCTGGAATACGAAGAGGTATATGCCGACCGATTCTACGGCACCTTGAAGGCTCCTATCGAAAAGCAATTGGCAGAAGGCTTCAACGTAGTGTTCGATGTGGACGTAGTGGGCGGATGCAACATCAAGAAATATTATGGCGACCGTGCCCTCTCGGTTTTCATCCAACCGCCTAGCATAGAGGAACTTCGCAAGCGCCTCGTAGGTCGTGCAACCGATGCTCCGGAAGTGATTGAAAGCCGCATCGCCAAGGCTGAATTCGAATTGGGTTTTGCCGAAAAATTCGATGTCGTAGTCATCAACGATGAGTTGGAAAAGGCTAAGGGCGATGCTTTGAAAACCATCCAAAACTTCTTGAACGCATGAGTTTACCGAAAGAAAAGAAACAGGCACGCTTCATGATGCACGTCAGTCTCATCATCGGCGCATTGTGCATCATCCTGTTCGTGATGTCCATCGCCATGAAGATGTGGCTCATGGCCATCGGCATGGCATTGTGCGGAGTGGCCCAATATTTCAGTTACAAAGGTTGGCAAAAGAAGGCATGAAAAAGACAGGAATCTTCGGAGGGTCATACAATCCCATTCATATCGGCCATCTAGCACTCGCCAACTACCTCTGTGAGTATGGCGACTTGGACGAAGTATGGTTCATGGTATCCCCACAGAACCCCTTCAAGGCCCATTCGTCGGACTTGTGGGATGACCAGCTCCGCTTGGAATTGGTACGCCTGGCGGTAGAAGATTACCCTAAGTTCCATGCCTCGGACTTTGAATTCCATTTGCCTCGCCCTTCGTACATGGTCAACACCTTGCAGAAGCTCCGTGAAGCACATCTCGACCGGGAATTCACGCTCATCATTGGTGCCGACAATTGGATGTCCTTCCCCCGTTGGAAAGACGCCAACATCATCATGGCCAACCATCCGCTGATTGTCTATCCGCGACCCGGTTATGAAATAGACGAAAGCACCTTGCCTGCCAATGTCCGTTTGGTCAACACACCTTTGTTGGAAGTCAGCTCCACGTTTATCCGCGAAAGCTTGAAGCAAGGCAAGGATGTGCGATACTTCCTTCACCCGAAGGTTTGGGAAAGAATTGCTTCACTAACAATCGAATAATTCAATAAACATCACATCCCCCCTTTCAGCCTCATACCTATCCTGGTGTGAGGCTGATTTTTTATTTTACGGAACCAAAAACCATCTCTTTTTGTTATAGCCTTGCAAACTTTAATCCAATCATACCATGAAGCTATTTAAGTACATCTTGCTATTTATAGGCCTCCAGATAAATCTCAATACATCTGCCGAGAATGTACCCACCGCCATACAAGACTCTTTGAAAGCCCTCTACCCTTCTGTTCAAACCATAGGATGGAATACAGACCAAGCCTATTATGTAGCCGGATTCCGCCACAATGGTTTCGACATGAAAGTTTGGTTCGACACTATAGGCCATTGGGTAATGAAGCAAACCGATTGGCAAGTCATGGATGAAGCCCCCGAAGCCGTTTGGCACACCTTCACCTTCGGACCTTATTCTACGGATGAAGTACTTGATGTAACCCTTGTCGAATTCCCCCAAAAGGAATCTCAAGTGGTAATTCATTTGGGAGAAGACAATGCCGAAACGGAATACCAGCTTTTCTATCTGACAGACGGAGAACTAATCAATGCCCGAAACGTAACCAACTTGACCAATATTTTAGGAGCGAATACCTTTCTATAATGCGGAGGAAGTGCTATCTTTGTAGCACATTTCAATCGTATATAGACAATGGAAAACGTACGAACCAACTCGATAAAAGCTTGGATATTAGCTGCCCGTCCAAAGACATTGGCAGCAGCCGCTACCCCCGTATTGTTAGGATGTGCTTTGGCGTACACCGATGGAGCTTTCCAATGGATACCTGCCTTGCTCTGCTTCTTGTTCGCATTCAGCATGCAGATTGATGCCAACTTCATCAACGATTATTACGATTTCTTGAAAGGAAGCGACCGAGAAGACCGATTAGGACCAGAACGAGCTTGCGCCCAAGGATGGATTACCCTCTCGGCCATGAAGAAAGGAATGATTATCACCACTTTACTGTCATGCATATGGGGATTACTGTTATTGAAGTATTGTGGACTTGAAATGATACCCGTGGGAATGCTCTGTGTACTCTTTGCCTTCCTTTATACCGCTGGACCTTATCCATTAGCGTACCACGGATGGGGAGATGTTTTGGTGATAGTTTTCTTCGGCTTCGTTCCGGTAGGCTGCACCTATTACACCATGACCCACGACTGGACTTGGAATGTCACCATCGCCTGTGCTGCTTGCGGTTTGGTATCCGATTTATTACTCATGCTGAATAATTACCGCGATCGTGAACAAGACAAGATTAGCGGAAAGCGTACTTTAGTCGTACGTTTTGGTGAACCAGCCGGACGATGGGCTTACCTGATAATGGGGATTTTAGCTGTAGGACTTTGCTCGTTTTATGCTTTCAATGGTCATCTGCTGGCTTCATTATTGCCGGTGGTGTTCTTGATTCCACACTTTACCACTTGGCGTGAAATGGTTCGCATCTTCCAAGGCAAAGCATTGAACGTTGTTTTAGGCAAAACAGCCCGAAACATTGTGTGGTTCGGGCTGCTTTTAAGTTTGGGGTTGATCCTATAAAAACAATTCACTTTTATTTTTGTCATTCAGAGCGAAGCGAAGAATCTCGATAACATCCACCTTTATGCTACCGAGATTCTTCGCTTCACTTCGTTACGTTCTGAATGACAATTATTCTTTCTCTATCAATACTGTCGCATAAGCAGAAATACCTTCTTCACGACCTGTAAAGCCAAGTTTTTCCGTAGTGGTTGCCTTGATGGATACGTCATCCACATCAACCTGCATCAATTTGGCAAGCACTTCCTGCATTTCAGGGATACGAGCCTTCAACTTAGGACGCTCAGCACATACCGTAGCATCTACATTACCCACACGATAACCCTTAGTAGCAATCAAATCTACCGTTTTCGCAAGAAGAATCTTGCTATCGATGTTCTTGAATTCACCGGCATTATCCGGAAAATGATAGCCGATATCACGCATATTGGCAGCGCCCAAAAGAGCATCGCAAATGGCATGTATCAACACATCCGCATCCGAATGGCCCAATAGGCCAAGTTCGTGTTCGAACTTGATACCACCCAACCACAATTCACGGTTCGGCACCAATTGGTGCACGTCAAAACCAAATCCTACTCGTATTTTCATCTCACATAGAAATCCAATAGTTTTTCACCTTCCAAATAGCCTTCCAAGTGCTGACCAATGCTCACCGGTCCCACTCCAACCGGAGTACCCGTATAGATCAAATCACCAATCTTCAACGTATAGAACTGACTGACATACGCTATCAAGTCATCAATCTTGAAAATCATATCGCGAGTATTTCCTTCCTGCACCTTGTTTCCATCAATATTCAAATGGAAATCCAAGTTCTGGACATC
The DNA here is from genome assembly GCA_017558175.1 of Bacteroidaceae bacterium. GTDB lineage: Bacteria > Bacteroidota > Bacteroidia > Bacteroidales > Bacteroidaceae > Phocaeicola. Next base: position 1,411 of record JAFYWH010000071.1, on the reverse strand, counting down.
CTTGAATCGGCTCACTGGTACAAAGTCACCAATCACCGCCGAATTGTCAAATCCCTTACTGATTTCCCAAGGCTTTCCCTCTGCACGCAAATTGCGTTGCAAGTCACGAGCCGTAAAATCAATGCCTACCGTCACTGCATCATAATAACGATGCGCAAAACGGGGAGCAATATTCTTTCCCAATCGGCAGATACGCACCACCAACTCAGTTTCATAATCCACCTGTTTCGAGAAATCAGGAATAAAGAAAGGCTTGCTATCCTTCAGCAAAGCCGAGTCCGGCTTCATAAAAATGACCGGCTCTTCAGGCAATTTCTCGTCCGCATGCAATTCATGGCAATGAGCCACATAATTCATCCCAACAGCTATAATCTTCATCTTCTTCAATCAATAGGTTATATTCATTCACAAAAATACAAAAAAAGTTGTATCTTTGACGTGTTCATTAAACTAAATTCACATGAAGAATAACGATTGGAAAGCTCGTCTGAATGTGGTATATTCCACCAATCCGGACTATCAATATGAAAATGAAGAAATAGAAGAAGCCGAAACCCTACCGAAAAACCAACAAAAGCTGAGAGTAAGCATGGAGAAGAAGGGACGTGGAGGCAAGACCGTCACCCTCATCAAAGGATTTGTAGGAACCGAGGATGACTTGAAAGAATTGGGCAAGCTGCTGAAAACCAAATGTGGAGTAGGTGGTTCGGTCAAAGATGATGAAATCATCATTCAAGGCGATTTCAAACAACGCATCATTGACCTGCTGAAAGCAGAAGGATATACACAGACGAAATAAAAAAAGCAGGGAATTTCCCTGCTTTTCTATTTTATGCTATTCGAATAAATTATTCTGCACGCAAAGTGAAACGCTTGAATGCTGTAATCTTCAATTCAGCATCAGCAGCCTTCAAAGTTTCTCTTACAGTCTTCTTGCCATCCAAGATATCTTCCTGGTTCAACAAGCAAACTTCCTTCAAGAACTTAGCCAAACGACCCTTAGCAATGTTCTGGATCATTGCTTCTGGCAAGCTAGCAGCCTTTTCAGCAGATACAGTAGCGATGATTTCCTTAGCCTTAGCGATGTCTTCGTCTGTGATCCAACCCTTAGCCTTGTTACTTTCCATGTGGTCTTCGCTATCTACGTGAGCAGGATTGATACCAGCCTTGTTCAAAGCAGCATCAACAGCCTTCTGTACGAGTTCAGCCTTAGTCTTTTCGATAGCTACGTTGATTTCAGTCTGCTTGATTTCTTCAGAAACGCCATCTTCGTCAACAGCGATTGGGTTCATAGCAGCAATCTGCATAGCGATGTTCTTAGCCAACTGAGCGTCTACTTCCTTGTTGAAAGCAGCGATTGTACAAAGACCATTCTTGTTCTGGTGGTTGTAAACAGAAGTAACAGCACCTT
>JAFYWH010000070.1 GCA_017558175.1 Bacteroidaceae bacterium | reverse complement strand
GGAGGATAGACAATACCTGGAAGTGATAGTTCTGTTCGTTACCTACCACATAAATCATCTTGTCGATTGGGAAATCCTGGAAGCGGAGCTTAGCAGTACCGATGTCTTGAGTCATGTATACCGATGTACCATCGCCACGGAGCAAGAGCTTGTGGTCGAGACCTTCAGCAGTCAAGTCAGCCCATACAGAGTTATCATCCTTGCGGAAGAAGAATCCCTTTTCAAGACCTTCCATTACCTTTTCCTTACCTTCGAGGTATGTCTGTGATTCGTAGTAAATCTTATCGAAGCCTACACCCATCTGAGCGTATGTTTCATCGAAACCGGCATATACCCAGTTATTCATCTTTTCCCAAAGGCCACGAACTTCAGGGTCGTTTGCTTCCCATTTGCGGAGCATTTCACGAGCTTCGAGCATCAACGGAGAGTTAGCTTCTGCCTTAGCCTTCGCTTCTTCTTCGTTCAAACCTTCTGCTTGGTATTGAGCCATCAATTCCTTTACTTCTGCCTTATAGTGCTTGTCGAAAGCAACATAGTAGTCACCAATGAGGTGGTCACCCTTCTTACCGCTTGATTCCGGAGTTTCACCGTTACCATACTTCAACCAAGCCAACATAGACTTACAGATGTGGATACCACGGTCGTTCACGATGTTGGTCTTCACCACCTTGTTGCCGTTAGCAGCCATTACATTTGCCAACGCCCAACCGAGGAGATTGTTACGAACGTGACCCAAGTGGAGTGGCTTGTTGGTGTTCGGTGAAGAATATTCAATCATTACGAGCGGAGAGTTTTCGTTCGCCTTAGTGATACCATATTCTGCATCGGCATGAATAGAGTTGAGGAGTTCAATCCAGCAATCAGATGAAATGGTAAGGTTCAAGAAACCCTTCACTGCATTGAAGTTAGATACGAGTTCAGGAGCATTCTGCTTCAAGTATTCGCCAATTTCTTGAGCGGTTTGTTCTGGTCCCTTCTTGCTCATCTTGAGGAATGGGAACACTACGAGGGTCAAGTGACCTTCAAATTCCTTCTTGGTCTTTTGGAGCTGTACCATCTTCTCTGGAACTTCCTGACCATAGAGTGCATTCAACGCCGCAATCACGGTTGCGGTGAGTTTCTGTTCGATATTCATAATTAAAGCGCTTATTTTCAAATTTGAACTACAAAGATAGCGGTTTTCTTCGAGATGTTTCCCCATATTTTAACAGAAATGCATCAAAAATCAGCATATTTATAAATATCCACCGAAACAGAGCCACCGATTCGAATATTATTTGTATTTTTGTAAATTTGTGTGAAGACCTTCGGTCTTTTTAAGGTAAAAACAAATTCAATAGGTATATGACGACTTTTTTTGAAAAGCTAATCGCAGGCATTACAAACTTCAGCGATTTTATATGCGGATACCCCATGTTCTTGTTGCTCATTGGGGGTGGTTTGATTCTTTTTTGCTATTCAAGGGCTGTTTCCATCCGTCGAATTGGAGACTCTATGAAAGCCTTGGCACACTCTGACAATAGTGGCGAAGGACAAATCAGTTCATTCCAGGCATTGATGAGTGCCATTGCCTCTACCGTTGGTATGGGAAACATTGCTGGTGTGGCCATTGCCATTACAGTAGGTGGTCCAGGTGCCATCTTCTGGATGTGGATCAGTGCCATTGTGGGCATGTCGACCAAGTTCTTCGAAGGTGCATTGGCCATCATGTATAAAGGTAGAGACTCTGCCGGTCAACCGCAAGGTGGGGTGATGTACATCTTGGAAGAAGGCTTGGGCAAGCGTTGGCGTCCATTGGCTATCTTCTTTGCCATTGTAGGGTTGATTGGGACACTTTGTGTGATGCAAGCCAATCAGTTGGTCGAATCGGTTACAACCGTTTTTACCACTCCGATGGGCATTGAAAACACATTGGGATTGCGCTTTACCATGGGATTGATAATCGCCTCGATTGTGGGTTGTGTCGTGATTGGAGGTATCAAGCGAATCTCGGTGATTTCGTCGAAGATTGTACCTGCTATGGTGGGATGTTACATGCTCTTGGTGCTTGTAATCATTTTGCTTAATCTTGACAAGATACCGGGTGTATTCGCTTCCATTTTCCATTCTGCTTTCAGCTTCGAAGCGGGATTGGGTGGCTTTATCGGTACGGCTCTTACCGGTGCGCGTCGTGCTGCTTATGTAAACGAAGCAGGTGTGGGTACGGCTTCTATGATGCACGGAGCATCTCGTAATGACAATCCGATTCGTGAAGGCTTGATTGCCATGATAGGTCCTGCCATCGACTCCGGTCTTGTATGTACGCTTACGGCACTTCCTATCCTCATTGCGGGCGATTATGCTTCATCAGGAGGCATCAAGGGATTGTATATTGCCCTCAACTCATTCGAGCATTTGCTCCCTGGTTATGGTCAATACCTACTCATGGTCATGGTATTCTTCTTTGCCTTCTCTACCATGTTCTCTTATTCATACTATGGATTGAAGTGTACGGGCTATTTGTTTGGTGCACACAGAGCGAAGTATTACAACTACTTCTACTTGATTATGATTGTAGTAGCTGCTATGGTTCCGCTGGGTGTGGCCGTAGCCGTGATGGACTTGGCCTTTGCCTTTATGGCGGTACCTACCATGATTGCCTTGATTTCGTTGGCTCCTCGCGTGAAGAAGCTGATGAAAGAATACTTTGAGCAGAAGTAACGGATATCACATGCCTTGATGGCTAAAAGCAAACGCTTCGACATTTTGACCCAAACGCTTAGGCGTTTCAAGTAAAATGTCGAAGCGTTTGCTTATTTTTCTCTCGAGAATTCAATTGCCCGATTGATATAATCCAAGAAAGGTTTGGTGGTAGCAAACTTGGAAGCAATGCGCTTGGCCAAACCTTCGCCTTCCCAAAACTCATCATCCGGTTGGCTCACCAAACAGAAATACTTCAAGCGAAGGTATTCTGAGTATGGAGCATCTGCCGGAAAACCTTTCGGATTTCGCTTCAAAGCGCCCTCACGTTCGAGTTGGAATGTCGAATCGGCTTGCTTCACAATGTTATCGAAATCACCATCCCCGTTTACAATATCTTCACGAAGGATTTTCAGTACTTCGGGTTCGCAACAATAGTCACCAGCAGCCAGCATGTGGCAATAAGGATAGCAATCATCACCACCCGTACTGATGTGGAAATAATATCCCGAATAGCCCGACTTCTTCCCTCCTTTCGCAATGAACGCTCCGAAATGACACTTATACGGACTCTTGTCGGACGAGAAACGGACATCCCGATAGATGCGATAGGTGCAATCCTTCGGTGTAAGACTGGCCATAGCCGGATCGAAAACGGATATTTCTTTAATCACTTCTTCTACCAACTCATTAAACCGGTCCTGACATTTCAAGAACTCATCCTTGTGAGCGTTGAACCATTCTCGGTTGTTGTTGGCTTGAAGTTGGCGGAGGTAGTTGATGATTTTTTTCATTGCGGTATCTTATAGTATTAAATGACAAGGCAAAAATATATAAAAAAAATCAGATATTGAGTTACAAGGTATAACTCATAGTTCTACGAAGCAGAAAACGATGTTTTCTTTCCAACAACTCGTCAAGTATCGAAAATACATTGCACTCATTGCACAGATGTCACAATTCATTGAGTATCAGTATCCCCGAGTGTAATGACAAGCAAAAAAACATGTCACCGATATCACCTCTAAAAATCGAGAGTGACATCAGTGACATGAGAAAAACAAGCACATTACACTGGAGGACTTTGATATACAGCTGTTTATAACATCCGTGCAATGAGTGCAATGAGATTTCGAAACTAATTATTTCTTCTTCAAGTCTTCCGGCGCTACCAACTTATAGAGCTTGTCGCTCGGACGAATCTTTTCAGGAACCTTGAACGATACTCGTTGGCCCTTCTTTACATCGTCCACCGGCTTCAAGTCCACGCGAGCCTCATCGAGTGTCAAGAACAAAGCACCGGTAGTAGGACCTGTAATGAGGAGCTTATCGCCCACCTTCATTTCGGCAGCTTCTACCAGGAATTCCGCCACACCGATGTTCGAGAAGTAACGGATGCCCTTACCCACATATACCTTGCGTTCGGTTGCTTCCGAACCATAGTTACGGCTCCATTCACCCAAGCGCTGGCCAAGGTAATAACCATTCCAGAAGCCACGGTTGAAGACGGTCTTCAAACGGATATCCCATTCTTCCTTCTTCTCATCAGTAAATGTACCATCGAGATAAGAACGGATAGCCTCCTTGTAGCATTCTACCACGGTACGAACATATTCAGGACCACGAGCACGACCTTCGATCTTGAAAACACGTACACCGGCTTCAATCATCTCGTCCATGAAATGAATGGTTTTCAAGTCCTTAGGAGACATGATGTATTTATTGTCTACTTCGAGTTCTACTTGGCTATCTTTGTCCTTCACTTCGTAAGCACGACGACAGATTTGCATGCAAGCACCACGGTTGGCCGAAGCATTCATTTCATGCAGGCTCAAATAGCACTTGCCCGATACCGCCATGCAAAGCGCTCCGTGACAGAACATTTCGATGCGGATCAATTCGCCCTTCGGACCCTTGATCTGTTCTTTCTGAATCACATCGTAGATTTCACGCACCTGCTTCAAGTTGAGTTCGCGAGCCAACACCACCACATCGGCAAAGCGGGCATAGAACTTCAACGCCTCGGCATTGCTGATATTGAGCTGAGTAGAAAGATGCACTTCCTGACCTACCTCGTTGCAATACGACATTACCGCCACATCGGCCGCAATCACCGCACTGATGCCCGCTTCCTTAGCTGCATCTACAATGGTACGCATCAGTTTTACATCCTCGTCATATATAATGGTATTGATAGTCAGATAGCTCTTGATGCCATGTTCATCGCATATCTGAGCAATCTCACACAAATCGTTAATGGTAAATGTGCTTGCCGAACGGGCACGCATGTTCAAACTTTCGATACCGAAGTAAATGGAATCGGCACCGGCTTGGATAGCAGCTGCCAACGACTCGCGAGAGCCGACTGGAGCCATGATTTCGAAGTCTTTTATATCGTACATAAAACGTTTTGTTGAAGTTGTGTACAAAGGTAGCGGTTTTTTCTGTATTTTTGCATCGGAAATGCACCACAGATTACACAGATTAACATAGAAAGATCAAAAAATCCGTGATAATCTGTGTAATCTGTGGTGAAAACACTGAATACAATGAAGATAAGAAATATAGACTTAGGCGAGCAACCCATTGTGTTGGCTCCGATGGAAGATGTAACCGACCCGGCTTTCCGACTGATGTGCAAGCGTTTCGGTGCAGACATGGTATACACCGAGTTCGTTTCGGCCGATGCGCTCATCCGTTCGGTAAACAAGACCATGGCCAAACTGAACATCGACGAACAGGAACGACCGGTTGCCATTCAGATATATGGTAAGGATGTGCCTACCATGGTAGAAGCTGCTAAAATTGTGGAAGAAGCCAAACCGGACATTCTCGACTTGAACTTCGGATGTCCCGTGAAGCGAGTAGCCGGCAAGGGAGCCGGTGCAGGTATGCTCCAAAACGTACCTTTGATGTTGGAGATAACCAAGGCCGTGGTAGATGCTGTAAAGATTCCAGTTACGGTAAAGACCCGATTGGGTTGGGATCACGACCATCGCATCATTGTAGACTTGGCTGAACAATTGCAGGATTGTGGTATCGAAGCCTTGACCGTTCATGGGCGTACCCGTGCACAGATGTACACCGGCGAAGCCGATTGGACCTTGATTGGCGATATCAAGAAGAATCCTCGCATGCGCATCCCAGTGATTGGTAATGGTGATGTCACTACCCCTCAACGTGCCAAGGAATGCTTCGATAAATACGGAGTGGATGGTATCATGATTGGTCGTGCCAGCTTCGGTCGCCCATGGATATTCAAGGAAGTGAAGCACTATTTGGAAACAGGCGAAGAATTGCCACCTCTCTCATTCGACTGGAAAATGGCTACCCTCCGCCAACAGGTATTGGATAGTGTGGAACTCTTGGACGAACGTAGAGGCATTCTTCACGTACGCCGACACTTAGCCAACTCACCGATGTTCAAGGGAATACCAAACTTCAAGGAAACCCGCATCGCCATGCTTCGTGCCGAAACGGTGAAGGATTTGTTCAGCATCCTGGATTACATCAAAGGAAACTATGCCATTTGAGAATAAAAAAAGTAGGCGAAGAGTTTTAAATTCTTCGCCTACTTTTTTTTATTTCTTATACATCCAGCACCAATCGGAAATCGCGGGAAGCAAACCAACGTTTGTACATCCAAGTGGAAAGGATATAGATACATACAGCCGAAATCCAACCGGCAAACACATCGATGAGATAATGGGCCTGAATGTAAACCGTAGCACAACAAAGCAACGCATAGAAAGGCATCAATCCATAACACAACTTCCGGTTGACACGCCATGCCATAATCATCAAGATGGTCGAGATTCCCACATGCGAACTTGGGAAAGCAGCCGTAGGACGTTCACCCACTTCCTGTGAAGTCTCTACTAATTGATAGAATAATCCTTGCTCGAAATCCGGTCCAGGCAAAAGGACATCGTTGTGATTGAAATAATCGCCAATGGACAAGAAGTTCTCTGCCATCACATTATCCATACCGATGGCCGGGAAATAGAATTGAGGACCTGCCACTGGCACGAATATATATATAAGGTAATAGATGAAGAACGAAGTGACCAATACAAACGAGGCCTTCTCGAACCACTCGAAACGGAATACGAAATAGTAAATAGCCACCGCCGCAATCATCGGATAATAAGCGAAATAACCCATATTGAACGGTTCGCTGAACCAAATGTCCGGACAAAGATTCATGAATTCTACCGCCGGTTGGCATCCGAACAAAGCCTGCTCTGCCGATGCAAACAGATGGTCGAGGTTCGGAAAAAGACGATTGAACTCAAACGTATCCGGATACCAATATGCCAAGAAAGACATCTGTACCGCCATTCGGATAAAAGCCGAAAGACGACAAGGGTATTTCTGATACAAATAAATCAAAGCAAACGTTAAGGCAACAATCCCCGCACGCTCTACAAGCATGGAAACGGGATGATCCATACGCGAAAAAAGCAACACTATCAGCAACGTAGTGATTGCATTATAAATAAGGCTGATGCGCTCTACCGCAAACAAGCCTTTCGACGATTCTACTCTTTTAAACCAATCTAAAGCCATCCTTCTTTCTTATACCAAGCAATGGTTTCCTTCACACCACGGTCCAACAAATATTCGGGACGGAAGCCCAATTCGTTGACCAATGGTGAAATGTCGCATTGCCAATTTCGTTGTTTCATTATGTTATACTTATCTCGATTCAGTGTACTGGTCTTTCCGACACACTTCGCACCCCATTCCGCTACAACAGAAATGAGCTTCAACAATACCAACGGACACTTGATGCGAACAAGCCACGGATTGCCCAACTCTTTCTGAATGAGATCGGCAAACGTACTGCTTTCGTATACCTCTCCATCGCTCACGAAGTAAGCTCGACGCAAGGCTTCAGGCTTCGCTCCTAAATAAACGGCCTGAACCAAGTCCTTTACATAAATAAAAGTGATATCCTGACGCTTGAATCCGGCCGCGAAATCTACATGTTGCTTCACACTTTGTGCCATCAGGAAATAATCCCGCTCACGAGGACCATATACACCGGTAGGGCGATAAATCACATAAGGGAAATCGGTCAGCGATTGCAGATACTTTTCCGATTTCAACTTGCTCACACCATAAGCGGTATTGGGTTGAGCCTCATCCTGTTCACTAATAGGCGCATAGTCTTGCTCATGAATTGGACCAAAAATGCTCAACGAGCTGATGTACATGAAACGTTCGGGCACCATATCGAGCTCTTTCAAGGCTTCCACAAAGTTGACCGTAGCCTGATAGTTACCCTTATCGAAGTCTTCCTTGTGCAAGCATTTAGTTACCCCGGCACAATGAATGATGTAATCCCATCCCTCATGCTCTTGCTTATGGATAGCCAATTGCTCCTTCAACTTCTGCTTGTCGCCAAAGTTCAGTTCTGCAAAGCGGATGCGCTTGTCTTGCAAATATTTTCGACTACTGGTACGACGGATACCTGCCCATGCTTGCATACCACGCTCCAAGCCACCTTCTACCAGAAAGCTACCAATGAATCCGCTGGCACCCGTTACCAATACTTTTTTTCCTTCCATTCGTAAAATTTTGAAATAAGTTGCAAAGATACAGGAAATTAAGCATTCCGTCGATATCCAAAGGCAGTTTTTCTATTCTTTATTCCAACAACTCCAATGCCTTGTTCACGCTTTCGTTCACCACGTTGATGGTATGATAGTATTCGTTCATATCCCAAAGGTCGCGAGCTATCAAGGCTTTCAGCTGAAGTTTGATGAGCGGTTCCGACTTCCGATATTGTTCCTCATCGTACTTCACACCGGCTTTCTCGCCTTCGGCAATGAGTTGTTGCATCATCGTTTCATCCGGCTCAAAGTTTTGGCTGAACTTGGCATAATCGTCATATTCCTTCGTCCACTTATCGCGATAGGCATCAATCAACTGGAAATGTACTTTCAACAGCACTCCTCTATTGCTCAACTGGCTATGGTATTTGGTGAAGCGTGTGGTATCGACCGGCACAAAGTTATCTGGCATGATTCCTCCGCCACCATATACCGTACGACCTTTTTTCAATGTCATGCACTTCAAGGAATCCGGGAAATGAATACTATCGGCACTCATCATCTCTCCCCGATTGTAACGCTCTATCAAGTCGGCATTGTATTGCTCGATGCTCTCGTATGGCTTCTGAATGCATCGGCCTGCCGGCGTATAATAACGGGCAACGGTGAGACGAATCATGGATCCGTCCGGCAAGTCAATGGGGCGTTGCACCAATCCCTTGCCAAACGTACGACGACCTACTACCAACCCTCTGTCCCAATCTTGCACGGCACCTGCCACAATCTCACTGGCCGAAGCCGAGTATTCATCGACCAGCACCACCAAACGTCCACTCTGATGCTTGCCATCGCCTTTGGCAAAGAACTCCCGTCGCGGATTGCGACGTCCCTCGGTGTACACAATCAACTCTCCCGCACCCAAGAACTCATTGGCAATATCGATAGCCGCATTGAGGTATCCGCCTCCATTCCCTTGAAGATCGAGTATCAAGTCCTGCATGCCTTGGCCCTTTAATGAAGCCAATGCATCCATGAATTCCTGATGGGTGGTAGCTGCAAAGCGATTGATTTTGATGTAACCCACCTTTGGCGTGGCCATATACGAAGCATCCAAGCTATACACCGGAATCTTATCTCGTTCGATGGTAAAAGCAAGTGTTTCATCCACTCCTCGGCGAACGACTTTCACATCCACCTTCGTGCCTTTCGGGCCTTTCAATCGTCGCATGATGTCTTCGGTAGTCATCTTGACACCTGCTATCAAAGTATCGTTCACATGCGTGATGCGGTCTCCGGCCAGGATTCCCACCTTCTCCGACGGACCTCCCGATACGGGCTGAATGACAAACAAAGTATCTTCGGCCATATTGAACTGAATACCGATGCCATCGAAGTTCCCTTGCAAAGGCTCGTTCATTTTCTTTACCTCTTCCGCATTGGAATAAGTAGAATGAGGATCGAGCTCTTCCAACATGCCGATGATGGCACTCTCGACCAACTTGTCCGGATTGGTTTCATCGACATACAAATTGGCTATGGCAAACTGTGCCAAAGTCAACTTACGAATAGGCGAATCGTTCTTCTTGTTCTCCTGCGCCTGAATCGTACTGATAGAAAAAAAGCAGGCAAGCAAGCCTGCTATGATAGATAGTCTTTTCATATTCGTTCTTAAATCTCCATACCTTTTGGCAAAAACGCTTCGACGTTTTTACCATAACGTAATAGTTCCCTTACTACACTCGAACTGACCGCCGACAATTCCGACTCCGTGAACAAGAAGATGGTCTCAATACCACTCAACTTGCGATTGATGTCTGCTATGCTTTCTTCGTATTCGAAATCCTTGACCGAACGGATGCCACGGACCATAAATTCGGCACCTTGCTCTTGGGCGAAGTCTACGGTCAACCCACTATAGGCCAATACCTTCACTCTTGGCTCATCGGCATAGACCTTGCGGATGCTTTCCAAACGCTTCTCGATGGGAAGCAAACAATGCTTCTGGTCGTTGTAACCGATACCGATAATCACTTCGTCCATGAAAGCCAACGTGCGCTTCACGATGGAGTGATGCCCCAAGGTAAAGGGATCGAATGTACCGGGAAATATTGCTTTTCTCATGATTCTTCTTTTGTAATGTCTTCTTCTACCACCAAGTTCTCGATGATGAAGTTCTGTCTTTCCATGGTGTTCTTGCCCATGTAGAACTCCAACAAATCCTTCACCAAGTCGTCCTTGCGAAGGCGGACCTTTTCCAATCGCATATCCTCGCCAATGAAGTTCTTGAACTCGTCCGGAGATATTTCACCCAAACCTTTGAATCGGGTGATTTCTGGATTCGGTCCTAACTTTTCAATGGCTGTAATTCGCTCTTCATCGGTATAGCAATAGATGGTTTCGTATACGCCTTTCTTGCGGTTGCGCACACGGAACAATGGGGTTTGCAAGATGTATACATGACCTTTCTTTATCAGATCGGGGAAGAACTGAAGGAAGAAAGTAATCATAAGCAAACGGATGTGCATACCATCCACATCGGCATCGGTTGCAACAATCACTTTGTTATATCGGAGTCCTTCCATGCCATCCTCGATGTTGAGGGCCGCTTGAAGCAGATTGAATTCCTCGTTCTCATACACCACCTTTTTAGTCAAGCCAAACGAGTTGAGAGGCTTACCACGAAGACTGAACACCGCTTGTGTATTCACATCACGGCTCTTGGTGATGGAACCGCTCGCCGAGTCACCCTCGGTGATAAAGATGCAAGTATCCTCCTGCTTGTCACCCTTGGTATCGTTCAAGTGATAACGACAATCGCGTAACTTTCGGTTATGCAGATTGGCTTTCTTGGCACGTTCACGAGCCAATTTCGTTACACCGGCAATGGCCTTGCGTTCCTTTTCCGATTCTTGAATCTTCTGAAGCATGACATCGGCCACTTGCGGATTCTTGTGCAGATAGTTATCGACCTCGGTCTTGATGAAATCGCCTACAAACTTATTGATACTCGGTCCGGCAGGCTTGTCTTCTTGAGAAACAGCCGGCCACATGTAGTTCGAGCCAAGTTTGGTCTTTGTCTGGCTCTCGAACATCGGTTCTTCCACATCGAGGGCAATGGCCGCCACAATCCCGTTTCGGATATCCGAGAATTCCTGATTCTTATTGTAGAATTCCTTGATAGTACGGGCTATGTGCTCTTTCAAGGCACTCTGGTGAGTACCCCCTTGAGTGGTATGCTGACCATTCACAAAGGAATAATATTCTTCCCCATACTGATTGGTATGGGTGAAAGCTATTTCAATGTCTTCCCCCTTCAGGTGCACCACATCGTACAAGCCTTCGGAAGTCATGTTGTCCTTCAGCAAGTCCTCCAAGCCATGGCGAGAAAGGATTCGCTGACCATTATATATAAAGGTGAGCCCTGTATTCAGGTAAGTATAGTTTCTCAACAGATTCTCTACAAACTGATTCAGGAACTTATAGCCTACAAAGAGGGTATTATCTGGTTCGAAGAAGATGTAAGTACCATTTTCTTCGGAGGTATCTTCGGTTACATCGCTAACCAGCAAGCCCTTCTCGAACGATGCTCTGCGCACCTTTCCATCGCGGAAGCTGGCCACTTCGAATCGGCTACTCAACGCATTTACCGCCTTGATACCTACCCCATTCAAACCGACACTCTTCTTGAAGGCCTTGGAATCGTACTTACCACCGGTATTCAACTTACTGACCGCCTCGATGAGCTTGCCTTGCGGGATACCGCGTCCGTAGTCACGAATGCTTACACGCAATGCATCCTCAATGGTCACCTCAATCTTCTTTCCGGCGCCCATCTTGAATTCATCGATGCTATTGTCCATTACTTCCTTCAATAGCACATAGATACCATCATCGCTTTGTTGCCCGTCGCCCAAACGGCCAATGTACATCCCCGAGCGCACCCGGATATGTTCCATGTCGTCCAAATGACGGATATTGTCATCGGTATATGATACGGCAGGCTTGATCAGTTCGTTGTTTTCTTCCATGATTTTAGATTTATCCGATGGTTTTAAATTTCTTTCTTAAAGGCTCTACGACGCTTGTGCTGAACGGTCTTGAAATATTCCCACTGAGCTTGCACCTTGTCGTTCAATTCCAATTCCGGATTGCTTTCGGCATATTCGAAACCGAGTTGCTGATACACCGGAATTAAATCGTAGAACAACAAAGCATTCACACCCTTGTTCTGGTATTCCGGTTTCACCGCTACCAACAAGAGGTCGAGCACCTTTGGATATTTCTTCATGAAAATGAGCTTCAGCAAGTGATACCAACCGAACGGGAGCAAACGGCCCTTTGCCTTCTGCAATGCCTCACTCAACGATGGCATCGAGATACCTACGGCAATGACATTGTCTTCGGCATCGGTCACCAATGTCACCATGCGGAGATCGAGAATAGGCAAGAACATCTTGATGTATTGCTGAATCTGCTTAGGCGACAAAGCCGAATAGCCATAGAGTGGACTATAAGCCTCGTTCATCAAGTCGAAAATAGCCTGTCCGTACTTGTTGATATCCTTGGTCGATGTACACTTCACAATCTTCAAGCCATACTTACGCATAATGATTTCGGAAATGCGCTTGTGCTTGTCAGGAATAGCATCGGGGATGTAGATCTTAAATTCCACCCAGTCGGCTTCCTTCACGAATCCCAACTTCTCCATGTGTTGCGGATAGTATGGGAAGTTATAAATGGTAGCCATGGTACCCAGCTGTTCGAAGCCTTCGACCAACATACCTTCCGCATCGAAATCGGTGAAGCCCAAAGGACCGACCATTTCGGTCATACCTCTCTCCTTACCCCATGCCTCTACGGCCTTCAGCAAGGCATCCGACACTTCCATATCGTTGATGAAGTCAATCCATCCGAAACGCACTTCCTTCTTTTCCCAAGTCTCGTTGGCACGCTTGTTGAGGATAGCAGCTACACGACCTACCAGCTTTCCATCCTTGTAAGCCAAGAAATAATCGGCTTCGCAGAATTCAAAAGCAGCATTTCTGTCACGGCTAAAGGTGTTCACCATATCATCGTACAAATCGGGTACGGAAAATGGATTTTCTTTATAGAGTTCATAGTTGAACCGGATGAACTTTTTCAATTCACCGGCCGAACTTACTTTCTTAATAATTACGCTCATAGTATACCAATCTTAAAAGATTCAGGGGGTAAAGATAACATTTTTTAATGTAAAAAGGGTGATTATCACCCCTTTTTTATTGTTGTGCAATCAAATAAACCGTATAAGCAACATAACATGCCACCATCAATGCACCTTCTACCCGAGTGATGGTCCGTTTCTTGAAGAACCATCCTACCAACCAGAAGAGAATGGTAGAACCTACCATCACCATCAAGTCCAAATTGGTGATGCCTCCCAACGGAAGAGGCGAAATGGTAGAACTGCATCCCAATACAAAGAAGATATTGAACAAGTTACTACCAATGACATTACCCACGGCAATGCCCGAATTCTTCTTCAGTGCAGCCGTAACCGATGTGGCCAATTCCGGAAGCGATGTACCCCCTGCCACAATGGTCAAACCGATGATGGATTCGCTCACACCCAAGGATGAAGCTACCCCACTTGCACCATCTACAAACAACTGGCCACCATAAATCAAACCGGCCAAGCCACCCAAAATGAACAACACCGATTTCCACATCGGCATTTCCTTGATCTTTTCACCTTCAGCCTCCTCGCCTCCGTTGCGAGCAATGGCAAATGTATAGCGAAGGAATATCAAGAAGAAGCACAAGAGAATCAACCCGTCGATGCGACTGATGGCATTGGTAGAACCGCCATCGAGCAATACATCATTGGCACAGAAAGCTAAAACGAGCGAAGACAATATCACCAATGGAATCTCCTTGCTCAACATTCCCTCGCCCACCTTGATAGGCAACACCAATGCCGTAACACCAATGATAGCCAACACATTGAAGATATTACTACCCACTACATTACCAATGGCCATATCCGCACTTCCACTCAAGGCAGACATGGTACTGATGACCAACTCCGGAGCCGATGTACCACAAGCCACAATGGTGAGACCAATCACCAAGTCGGAGATTTTAAAACGTTTCGCTACGGCAGCCGCCCCATCGGTCAACCCATTGGCACCCAACAGAATCAAGGCCAAACCACCTATCAACAATATTACATTCAACATAGTTTATAAATATTTTTCATTCATATTACATCGTTTCCTTTACCTTATCCAACAAGCCTTGGCAAGCATCTTCCAAGATGTCGAGCACGTTCTCGAAGCCCGATGCGCCTCCATAATAAGGGTCGGGCACATAATCCACCTGCTTCAACTGGCAGAAGTCGGCCATGCGATGGATTTTCTTTTCGGCTTCGGGCGATGGAGCACGGTCCTTCAAGTCCTGAATGTTGCGGTCGTCCATGCCAATCAGCATGTCGAATTCCAAGAAATCGGCCGTACAGACGGGGCGCGAACGATGAGTGAGC
>JAFYWH010000069.1 GCA_017558175.1 Bacteroidaceae bacterium | reverse complement strand
GGTGAAGACCAAATCGACATCGAACATGCGGTCTTTCACTTCGGGTACTACCTTGGTAATCTTCAATGGGTAGCGCTTGCCCTGATAGTTCACGGTGGCAGGCAGGCCGGTGGTGATGCGGTCGATGTAATATTCGCTCAGCTGGGTATGAATCTTGAACTGGTCGAGCACCTTGATTTCGGCAATATTCGCGTTCGAGGCTACCTGTTGGCCGGGAGTGGCACTGACATAGCTAAGCTGTCCGTCGATAGGAGCACGGACTACCAGCCCTTCCAGGCGATCCATGCTGCGGAGAAATTTCTTCTGTCCGCGTTCGCGTTCGTTGCGGAGCAGGTCCTTACGGATGATGGTCATGGCCGAGTCGTGGCGGAGGCTCTCCATCTGGAGGGCGCTCTTCTGGAGGTTGTAGTTATACTCGGCTTCGCTTACTTCGAGTTGGGCCTTGCTCTTGATGCCCATTTGGTATTCTTCCTTTTCCAGTCCGAAACTCTTCTGCAGGCGGTTCATTTCGTATTGGGTCTGCAGCGCCTGTTGCTTTAAGGTAAGGCTCTTCTGCTCCATCTCTATCTCGCGTTCCCGGTAGGTGTAGCGTTGGTTTTCCCACTCGTCGCGCTGGTCTTCTATCTCGCGAATCAGGTCGGGGTTGTTTAATACGAGGATGGTGTCGCCCTTCTTCAACAAGGTGCCTTCTTCGGCTACGATGCGGTCTACACTACCGGCTTCGCGGGTATTCACCTTGATGGTGAGGATGGGTTGCACAA
This sequence comes from Bacteroidaceae bacterium, assembly GCA_017558175.1. GTDB lineage: Bacteria > Bacteroidota > Bacteroidia > Bacteroidales > Bacteroidaceae > Phocaeicola. The sequence goes on along the minus strand of JAFYWH010000069.1, from coordinate 24,230 downwards.
GGCCTTCTACATCGACATACTCCATGAACTTGCCGTTTCTAACTTCGGCCAACTGGATATTGTCGGTTTCTACGCGTAACTTCTTAGGGCCTAACGAAAGGGAAATAACATAAATAAGGAAGATGATGAAGGCACCACCTGCCACGAGGTAAGAACGGTAACGGATGTACCACGGTTTCTTTTCTAACTTGATGTCCATATAGTTCGTTTTTTATATTTCAGGATAATTTTCTTCTATTTTCATGTTTCTCTCAAAGTCGTAGCCGGTCATGCTCCGGAGGCCATAATAAAGGCTCCAATAGCTCTTCAAGGCTGCGATGTAGCTGCGTCGGGCAGCATCTTTTTCGGTGATGGAGGCGTTGAGGTCCAGTATGGTGGACTTACCTAATATATAGAGGCGCTTGGCCACTTCGTATCGGCGGTCGGCCGTGCGGGCAGTCTTTTCGGCCACTTCCACGTATTGGCTCTGCAGGTTGAACTGGCGCACCATGCGGGCCACGTTCTGCTCGAAGTCTCTCATGCCCTGCTCGGCTTGGGTGTTTATTAAATCCACCTGCGACTTGGCTACCCGGATGCGTCCCTTTCCGCGCCCCCAGTCGAGGATAGGGAGCGAGACGCCGATGCTGGCATATTGTTGGTTCATCGGGTTGCGATAAGAGTCGGCAAACTTGTCGCCTGTCTGCGAGAGGCCGAACTGCACATAGAGGTCGGCTTTCAGTCCGGCATTGGCTTTGGCCGATGCCAGGTTGCTTTGGCTCTGCAGCTTCATCCGTTCGTAGGTATCGGGGTCAGGACTATTCTCATAGGCCATCTGCAAGGCATCGCCCAGCGGGATTTCAAACTGGGGAACATGCCCTTCGGTGATGACACGGAGTTCCACCTCCTGACCAAGGCCGAGGAACGAGCGGAGCACTTGCATCTGGTCTTCCACCTGTATGCGGGCATTCATCATGTTCGTCTCTTCGGTGAGCTTGTTGATTTCCAGTTGCAGCATCTCGTTTTCGGTTATGGTGCCGATGTTGTAGCGCCCTTCGGCATATCGGTATAAGGTATCGGCCGAGGCATAGTTGGAAGAAGCAATATCGAGGTTGGTCTGTGCGGTGGCCAGATTGAAGAAATGGTTGCTGGCTTGCGAGGCCACGAGTTCCAGAGCTTCGTTGTATGCCTTGCGGGCTTCGCGGAAGCGTACCGGCTCGATGCGGCGGTCCCACTTCAGCGAGTTGTAGCCAAAGAGCGCCTGCTCGTAACCGATGACCACGGGCTGGGTGTTGTAGGCAGTCACCTCGTTCTCCAGTTCGTCCATCCGTTGGGCATTGCTCTTTATGAACAAGCTACCTCCGGTGAACCATACGTTCTGATTAATCTTCATCTCCATGTCTATGCCAAGCTGGTTCTGTTTGGCAAAGATGTTGGTACCGTCGTTCTGGGTAATCTTGCTGATCTGCTTATTGAAATAAGGAGAAGAGGTAAGTGTAACCGACGGCAAATAGTTCGCTTTGTAGAAGCGATACGACCAGTAGGCCGAGCGGTAAGTATGGCGGGCTGCCTCCGCTTCGGGCGAATTTTCTTGTGCTATTTCGATGGCTTGACCCAATGTCAGGCTCAGGGTTTCTTCTTGCGCCGAGGCTTTGCCGGCCAAGAGGAAAGCGGCTATAACGATTAATTTTCTCATCATGATTGACACTATTTTATATGTTATTATACTACAAAAACCGTGCCAGAACGTTAAACGACTGAGAATGAACGGAAAGAGCTTTTTTAGGGGTGCAAGAAAGTGTGCGATTCCGCACGTTTTTTGTGCGATTTCGCACACTTGGCACAACGGAATTATGCTTATCTTTGCAAAAAGAACAGACAAGCAATGGAAGCAAAAGGAAAAATACTTATAGTTGACGATAATGAGGACGTGCTTTTCGCCCTCAACCTGTTGTTGGAACCTTATGTGGAGAAAGTAAAGGTCACTACCCGACCGTCGCGCATAGAGCATTTCATGAAGGAGTTTGAACCGGATGTAATTTTGCTGGACATGAACTTCAGTCGCGATGCCATCAGCGGACAGGAGGGTTTCGACTGCCTGGAGCAGATTTTAGGCATCGACCCCGAAGCGGTGGTGCTCTTCATGACCGCCTATGCCGATACGGAAAAGGCGGTGCGTGCCATCAAGGCCGGAGCTACGGACTTCATTCCGAAACCATGGGAGAAGGAGAAACTGCTGGCTACGCTGTCGTCGGCCATCAAGTTACGCCAGTCACGCCGGGAAGTGAAGCAGTTGCAGGATCGGGTGGAAGCACTAAGCGGACAAGACAAGGAGATGCCGCTGATGATCGGCCAGTCGAAAGCCATGCAAGAGGTGTTCATGACCATCCGCCAGCTATCGGATACAGATGCTAACATCCTGATATTGGGCGAAAACGGTACGGGCAAGGATTTGGTAGCCCGTTCGCTCCGCTTCTTCTCTCCTCGTCAGCAGGGTCCTTTTATTACCATCGACTTGGGGAGTGTGCCCGAATCGCTTTTCGAGAGCGAACTGTTCGGTTATGAAAAAGGGGCATTTACCGATGCACGCAAGGCCAAGGCCGGCCGTATGGAAGTGGCTTCGGGCGGAACCTTGTTCCTGGACGAAATAGGCAATCTATCCATGTCCATGCAAAGCAAACTGCTCACGGCCATTGAGAAAAAAAGAATCACCCGGTTGGGGTCTACCAAAAACATCCCCATCGATGTGCGTTTCGTGTGTGCCACCAATGCCGACATCCGCCAGATGATAGAAGAAGGGAACTTCCGTCAGGACTTGCTGTACCGCATCAACACCGTGGAAATCCACATCCCTCCCCTCCGCGAACGTGGGGAAGATGTGTTGCTGCTGGCCGACCATTTCCTGAAGAAGTATGCCCATAAATACAAGAAGGAGATACAGGGCTTGACCCGCGAGGCGAAGCAGAAGCTGATGAAATACAACTGGCCGGGCAACGTGCGCGAATTGCAGCATGCCATAGAGCGTGCGGTAATCCTTACCAAGCACTTGTGGCTGAAGCCGGAAGATTTCATGCTCACTACCCCGGTAGAGAAGAAAAGTCCGCTGGACGAAATCCTGAACCTGGAGGAGCTGGAACTCCGTGCCATCAAGCGGGCACTGAAGCAGTGTGCCGGAAATGTGAGCAGTGCAGCCGAATTGTTGGGCATTACCCGCTATGCCCTATATCGTAAAATGGAAAAGAACAAATTATGAGCGGCCGACAGACTATTTGGGGCGTATTGCTGATGTTGCTGTTGGGAGGTGTCTCGATAGCCGGCTATGTGTTTTATGAACATCAGCTTTACTTCTGCGTATTCTTCTCCATCGTGCTGGCGGTATGCCTGATAGGTTACCTGGCCTACAGCCGGACATTGGCCGTGCGCCGGTTACTGCGCATGGTGGAATCCATACGCTACGGCGATTTCTCGCTAAGCTACTCTACCAACAACCGCCAGAGCCGGGAAGAGCAGCAGCTGGTAGACGACATCAATGCGGTGATGGCCCGCTTGCGTGTGCAGCTGTCCGAACGGGAGGAGCGGTACAAGTATTTCGAGACCTTGCTTGATACGGTAGACACGTGCATGCTGATAGCCGACAAGGAGGGGAATGTGCTTTGGATGAACAGAGCCGGAGTACAGGAGTTGTGCGGACATGCCATTCACAGACTGGAGGAGCTGAAGACCCTGAATGCCGATTTTCCGGAGGTGCTGCAATCCTTGCAACCGGGCGAGGTAAAGGTGGTACGGATATATAGGGAGGAACTGATGCAGAACATGGCCGTAACGGTAACGGATTATTCGAACAACCGTACAGACTTACGCTTGGTGAACCTGAAGAACATCCGTTCGGTGCTCGAAGAAAACGAAATGGAGGCTTGGCAGAAGCTGGTGCGTGTACTTACACACGAAATCATGAACTCCATTACGCCCATCATCTCGCTGAGCGACACCTTGTGCGAGCGTGCCTTGCTGCAGGGCATGGAAGAAGAGAGTACCATGTTTCAAGGCATGAAGACCATACACAGGCGGAGCAAGGGCTTGCTGAACTTTGTGGAGAACTACCGCAAGCTTTCGCGACTCTCCTCCCCCATCCTGGCACCGGTAAGCGTGGGCGACTGGTTGGGCGACATCAAGAAGCTGTTTCCTTCATCCGGACACGTGCGCTATACTTATAAAGTGGAGAACGAAAACCTTATGCTGATGGTAGACCGCTCGCAAATGGAGCAGGTGCTCATCAACTTGCTGAAGAATGCCGGCGAGGCTTGCGCAGAGCAGGCGCATCCGGAGGTGGTGGTAGAAACGGCCTATCAGCCGGAGAAGCATATCTTCCAACTGACGGTGAAAGACAACGGGTGTGGCATCTTGCCGGAAGTGCTCGACAAGATTTTCATTCCTTTCTTTACCACCAAGCATGCCGGCTCGGGCATCGGCCTAAGCCTTTGCAAACAGATCATGACTTTACATGGGGGCAGTATTCGCGCAAGCAGCGAGATAGGAAAAGGCAGCTGCTTCACGCTGAAGTTGTGGATAAAGTAAGCAGAACGAGGGTATTTATAAAAAAATTCATCCCGACCTGGAATCACTTCCTAGTCGGGATGTTTCGTTTCTATCTTTCAGACACATTAAAACTCCTTCAACCATTTCTTAATACATTCTGCCGTACCTGGATAACTGGGTCGTATCATCGAGCCATAGTTTACAATTACCCCTTCCCTATTGATGATAAAATAGTGAGGAAGACTATTTACGTTGAGTTGGTTGTACATTCTATACAGTTCGTTATTGTGCGACAAGTCATCGGATAAAATATGCTCGATGCCCTGCACATGCATGCCATATTTCTGGAGTACCTGTTCGAATCTTTCTCTATTTTCGCCTCGGCAGATGGTAATGAACACGATGTCTTCTGTACTGAACTGCTGGCGAAGTTTCTTCAATGGTTCCATTTCTGCTAAGCAAGGCGGACACCAAGGAGCCCAAAAGTCCAGATAAATCATCTTGCCCCGATACTTGTTAAGCATGTCATACATGGAAGTCATATAGGGCATGGCTTTTAGGGAGTTTCCCTGATCTTGGTATCGGCCATACAAGATATAATCGGATACCGGCTTGGGATTCTCTTGGAAATTCTTTTTCGACTGCTGGAGTTGGAGTATGGAATTTCTCAAATAGGGCGAGTCGATGTATTGGTCGAAATTTTCTTTCTGCGTATCGAAATAAGTGGTGTCATTTACATGGTAGAGCGATGATGCCAAGCCATGGGCAAAGAGATAAGGCATAGCTGGAGTGTCCTTTATCGGAGCAAGAACGTCTTCTAATGTCGTTTGTCTCTCGCGAGAGAGGAAGTTTTCATGGGTGCAATCCAGATACATATGCATGTTTTCCGACAAGCGGAAATGGGCATTCGTGATAACTTGATTGTTCAACAATCGGGCAGCCTCTACCAGCTTGTCGGCATACCGATGGATATCCATGTCTTCTATCCGATAGAGCATGGATCGGGTAGAATATTCGAACAAGGCAGTATAATAGTCAGCCTTTATCAACTGGTCGATGTATGCCTTAACCTTCTCGTCCGGTTGATGCTTCGTCACAAACTCATCATATCGGCGTAGTCTTTCCTGATATTCCTTCTCCATCAGTCTGTCGAACTCCTCGTTGTTCTTGAATTCTGTCCAGATTCTGTAGTCCTGCATATAGTAACCACCTTCGGTATAAAGGGTGAACTGTCTGTTGAGTTCCGCACCACTACCGGTAACAATAGGGTTCAGCATGTCCTTAAAGTCGATTTCCAAATGGATACTGTCGCCAGGTTGAACGTACAGATGCTCCATGTAGGGGTTGATGGCCACTTCGCACATCTCGGCATGAAGTTGGAAGTTGAAGTAAAAACGGTTGTCCGCATCAATGGGAGAAATATAAGAGACCTGCCCCTCCTTGAAGAACGGCAATTTCAGAACGATTTCTTCTATATGCGGATAAAAGTCACGATTCTTGATGTGTCCGGTTACAATTACTTCGCCTTGTGTAAGTTGTTCGTTGTGAGTGGTCTGCCCTTGCTTGCATCCGCATAGCAATGCGATGAGCAGAACGACTGTCAATGTAAGAAAGTTTTTCATGGTATATGTGTATGTTCTGATGTGATGCAAATGTAGCTTTATTTTCCTATAGCAGAGTCTATTTCGTATTTTTTAACCTCAGACTTATCTTATACCTGTTCAGATATCTTTCCCCATATTGTAGAGAAATATGTTGTATCTTGATACGGAATAAAAATAAATCATCCGATCAGAGCAGCGACTCGTCCAGCTCCCGAGCGTTCTCCGAGAAGGCAAGCTTGTAGCCCGGATAGATGGCTGTGAGATTAAAATAACTGCCTAACTGCCTAATTGCCTAAGATGTTTGGTATTCTGCTGCTTGTTCTGTTACCCAATGCTTGAATCGCTTGGCGCTTTCAAGCTTCGATGAGAGAATGAGGGAGTAGAGGCCGGATTCGTTGATGAAGATCGTTGGTTGTATCCCGCCGGGGGTGACCATTTTGTTCACCCCTTTGTCTTCGTGGGCAACATAGCTTCTTACAGCTTTCAACGGATTGTTATACCCCAACGCTTCCGCCACATCCTTTGCGCAGAACATCACTTCGCCTGTTCGTATTCATGGTGCGGATTGCACCGAATTCTACATTCTTGAAAATTTGAATTTCGTTCATAATATATAAAGGGCATTGGGCAGTTTGGCAGTTATTTTAAAAGGGGGTATTATCTTAGAATAAATAGTTTATTATATATAATAAAAAGTTCTATACTACTATTTAGGGGCAAAATAAAAAACTGCCAAACTGCCTAATTGCCTAACGCTTGACAAGTATTGCAAATATTTCCATGTTTTATGCAAAGCCGTTCGGGGCTGCGTGAGAAGGACGGAAATGTTGTGGAATGAGAGATAGCGTACGGAGAAATAAGCACCCCTATTTTCCCTTTATCAGGACATATCAGGACATTGTCGGACATAGCAGGACATTGCGGTTTCGGAATGTTGTATCTTTGCATTGTTATTTAACGTTCACCGCCATCACCACTACTTTCACACCACTCACAGCATCGGCTTGATACAGTGCATATATAAAAAAATCCCCCCATCAGCACACATGGCCAAAGGAGGATTTCCATTTCATCTTGATACAAAACGATGTCTTATTTTTTAATCGAAGAACCAACACACCCCTGCCGAGAAGGAGTTGAATTCAGGACCGAATGCCGTATTCAGCACATCCGATGGCGAATATTTGGCATAGACACCTATTTTCCCCAGACGAAGTTTCGCCATGAAGTCAACCGTCTTGCTATTCTGATGAATATTGTTGCTTGCTTCCTTAATTTTTTCACCACCCAACAAATAGCGGGTCTTGATACTGGCATGGGTGTTAAAATTCAATACCGCGCCAAAACTAAGTACAGAATTCCGACCAACGGCTTGGTTTACCATCAATGGAACCATCAAGCTATACACCTTCACACGCGAAAATTTTATTTCTGACCCTTCCGGATAACCACCCAAAATCAGATTATCCCCTTCTTTGATAAAACGAGTAGTACCAGTCATTCGATAATTTCTCCAGGTCATACCGAATCCCAATGAAATAGAAGTGGTATTAGGAACGAGGTAATAGTTACACTTCATGATATTGTCTATCATCAATTCGTATGATGCTCCCATATCTACCTTCATGTTGTCGGGAGATTTCGGTGCGCTGACCATACCGATCCCGAAATTACCATCACATAGATCAGGGGCATCATCGTCCTCTTCCTTCTTATTGACAAACGGAATGGTAAAGTCCCAATCGACATTCTTTTCGGTGGCGATGACGGCAGCCGAAGAATCAACCTCCATGGTTTGCGAATAGAAGTAGTCCGGATTATCGGCAGTTCCTTCTACCTTGACGGCCATACTGTTATGCGATTTCTCGATGGTTATTTTCTTGGCGTTGTTCACTACTATGGTGGTATCTTGGCTGGTTTGGGCCAAACAACTCATGCTACCGGCCCATATCCCCATTGCTAAAATAATCAGTGTCTTCATCTTTTCTTGATTTTATTTCTTAAACATTTCTTTCAATTCATCCATGGTTACATTGCCCTCGATATAAACCAATGTAAGCTCGTTCTCTTCTACCTCGCGCAAGGAGCTGTTCCGGTAGAACACATACCGCAACCGATCGTTATGGGGCGGAAAGCAGTAGAAGGCATAATACAGCCGTTCGCCTATGCGTCCGGTTTCCTTGCTTACGGCATCCTTTCCGTCCGCTTCCACTAACTTTTCGATGCGCTCGAAATCCATCGGGTCGTTCTTTACCGTCAGGCTACGGAAGAGCTTCAGCCGATAGCGTTTCAGGGTCTCCCCCTTTACCGTCACCTCGATAGCATTGTTCTTGCGCTTGTACGAACCATCGAACAGCTCGCCAATGCGCAATCCTTCTTGCGACCACGCTTCGGCCGTGGCAAACAGCAGCATGACTATCAATAAAAGTTTTCTTATCATCCTCATTCCTCCTCCATTAGTTGAAACAATTCTTTCAGTTGGGTCTCTACAATATCTTCTTCGCGGGCATGGTTCACCCTATCCAGCGAGTGCTGCAATTGCGTCATAACCACGGCCACTTCGGTATGCCGGGTGCCATAGATATAGGCTTCGCAGATGTTCTTCGTGCTTCCCCAAGCGTGCCAAAGGGCTGCTCCGAGCACTATTCCGCCACATACGGCTGCTACCTTGACATAGCGCAGAGGGCTACGGAAACGGCTTGCCTGCTCCTTTCTGCAGAGGGTTTGCCCTACTTTCAGAAAGCCCATGGTGGCTCTTGCCTCGTCGAACACAGGGCCTACTGCCTCGGGAGTGAGCAGGAAATCGCGCAGTTCACGTTCTTCGGCATCGGTTGTCAGGGCATCGAAATAACGTTCCACCTGCTCTTCCCATTCCTGAATGGAACGTATGTGCTGTATGTTCTTTTCATTCTTCATGGCTATGTCTGTTTCGGTAACACTCTCTGATTATTTTTCTCGCTCTCGACAACTGCATCCGCACGGCTGCCGGTTGCATGCCCAAGGTGCGGGCTATCTCTTCCATGCTCTTTCCTTCGTATTCCTTTTCCCGAAGAATCTGTTGCTGCACGGGCGACAGCTGCCGGTGGATAATTTCCTCCACCTCCCGGTACAATTCCTCTTTAGCTATCCGCTCTTCGATGGTTTCCGATGGCTTTGCATCCCTTTCGGCATCCAGCTCCACCACATCTATCTTGTCTTTCCTGATCTGGTCGATGCAAAGATTCCGAATGGTGGTAACGGCCAGTGCTTCTGCCTCCTTGGACGAATGAATCTGATTTCTCTTTGGCCAAAGCCTGCAGAAAGCATCCTGTAGGGCATCGCTCGCATCTTCCTCGTTCGGAAGAAAACGGGAGGCCAACCGTAGGAATCCTTTCCTCAGCTCGGTGAAAGTACTTATTAGAAATTCGTCACTCATTCTTCTTTTTTGGTTCTTTTATAGGGATAAACGGAAAAGTGCGGGAAATGTAACAGAAAAAAACGACTTTTTGGCGAACAAAGCAGAAAAAGGCATAAAAAAAGGAGCTACATTGCTGTAACTCCTTGATTTTTAGTAGTCGGGATACCAGGATTCGAACCTGGGACCCCCTGCTCCCAAAGCAGGTGCGCTAACCGGACTGCGCTACATCCCGAATCATTTTTTTGAGCCTCTTGTCGGATTCGAACCAACGACCCCGAGATTACAAATCACGTGCTCTGGCCAACTGAGCTAAAGAGGCGGGAGGGAAGCTTACTATATCGCGCCGCTACAACCAGCTACCTTTGCTGCGATCAAGCCCTGGAGGATTCACCAGGAGCTGGCCGTATAGGACTTCCCGTTTTTCGTTTGCGATGCAAAGGTACTACTAATTTTTGAATCCACAATACTTTGGGCAACTTTTTTTTCATTTTTCGTAAAAAAAGTGCTTTTTCGCCCTTTTTCCGCCTTTTTTCAGCGTTATTTGAGGGAGTATTACCATAAAAGAAGTATTTTTGCACCTTATATTAATAATAGAAATGACTGACAAAAAAAGAAACTTTCAAGAAGACGCCATGCGTTATGGCACGGTGATGGGGATTTTCTGGACACTGAAGTTCGTGCTCTTCCCGCTCGGGATGCAATCTCCCCTGCTACTCATGATGTTTTTCCTGCTCACACTCATAGTGCCGGTAGTGGGATTTTTCATGGTACGCCAATATCGTGACCGCGAATGTGGTGGAGTGCTCACGTTCTCGCGTGCTTTCCTCTTCACCTCGTTCATGTACTTGTTTGCAACCTTGTTCGTGACCATTGCCCACTACATCTACTTCCGGTACATGGATCATGGACTGATAGTGAACACTTATCAAGACATGTTGGACCAAATGGCAGCCGTAGCAACCAGCGACCTGAAGGCATCGATCGACCAGTTCCAGCAGGCACTGGACATCATTGCTGGCCTATCGCCATTGGAAATCTCCATACAGCTCATCACACAAAACGTATTTTATTGCACCATTCTGGCCTTGCCTACTGCGGGGTTGGTGATGCGAAAACCGAAAAATGTATAAATCATGGATATATCAGTAGTTATACCTTTATATAATGAGGAAGAATCCTTGCCGGAACTCTTTGCCTGGATTCAGCGGGTAATGGACAAGAACGGCTTCAGCTACGAAGTGATTTTCGTGAACGACGGAAGTACCGACCGCTCGTGGCAAGTGATAGAAGAACTGGCTGCCAAGCATGAAGAGGCAAAGGGCATCAAGTTCCGCCGGAACTACGGCAAGTCGCCGGCCTTGTTCTGCGGATTCGAGAAGGCACAGGGCGATGTGGTAATCACCATGGATGCCGACCTTCAGGATAGCCCCGACGAGATTCCGGAACTCTACCGGATGATTAAGAAAGACGGATACGACCTTGTGTCGGGATACAAGAAGAAGCGTTACGACCCGCTCTCGAAGACTCTCCCTACCAAGCTCTTCAACGCTACGGCCCGTGCGGTATCGGGCATCAAGAACCTGCACGACTTCAACTGCGGGCTGAAGGCTTACCGCAAGGACGTAATCAAGAACATCGAGGTGTATGGCGAAATGCACCGCTACATTCCTTACTTGGCCAAGAACGCCGGCTTCGGTAAGATTGGCGAGAAGGTGGTACATCACCAAGCACGCAAATATGGGGTAACTAAGTTCGGTTTGAACCGCTTCGTGAACGGATACCTGGACTTGATTTCGTTGTGGTTCCTCTCGAAGTTCGGTGTGAAGCCGATGCACATCTTCGGTTTCTTGGGTTCGCTGATGTTCATCTTCGGCTTCCTGGCCGTGGTGGGTGTGGGAGTGCACAAGCTCTATGCCATGTATAGCGGCCAACCTTACATTTTGGTAACAGACTCGCCTTACTTCTACTTGGCGCTTACAACCATGATACTCGGTACCCAGCTGTTCCTGGCAGGTTTCTTGGGCGAAATGATTGCCCGTAACTCTACCGAACGCAACAAGTATCAGGTGGAAAAAGAATTGTTCTAATTGTCATCCGGAGCATAGCGAAGGATCTTGAAGACATAAAGATATAAAACAAATAGCAAAGAATGAAGAATATAAAAACGACATTGAGCATCTTATCGATAGCGCTCATGGCCTTGCTCGTCGCTTGTGGAGGAGAGCCGGAATGTCCGCTCAACTCTGTCTCCATGGCGCGATTCGACTTCCGCGACAGCAAGACACAGGCTTCCGTGAAGCTCACTACGGGTGCCACCGTGACCGGCTTGGCTACCATAGACGGGGCACTGGAGACAGACACCGTATTCAACAAGGCAGAGAGCTACATGAGCGTGCCCTTGAGCTACACCAGCCAAACCACGTATGTGATTCACTACACCGAAACCATGCGCGATACCATTGAGCTGAAGCATAAGAACATACCGTTTGTGAGCGACATAGAATGTCCGGCACTGATGTACTACGAAGTGGAAAGTTTCCGCTACACCACCCATGCGCTGGACTCCATTAAACTTGTAAACCCGAAAATAACCAATGAAGAGACCATTAATTTCAACATATATTATCGCGGTAGTAGCGCTGAGTAGCCTGCTGCTTTGGCCAGCCAACCTGCACGCACAGGCAAAGAAGACACTCGCTGCAGACAAGAACGCCGAACCGGAACTCTACCAGGGCGTTTCTGTGGGCGTGGATGTGTTTGGTTTCCTGAACCAGGCATTGGGAAGCGACATCATGACCACCGAAGCAAGCGTGGAAGCCAACCTACTGAACAAGTTCTTCCCGGTGGTGGAACTGGGGTATGCCAGCATAAACACCACGAACGATGAAACGGACATCTTCTACAAGACATCGGCTCCGTTCTTCCGTGTGGGCCTCAACTACAATGTTTTCCACCAGAAGTCTCATCTGCCGGGTTACTTCACGGTGGGTTTGCGATACGGGTTCTCGTCCTTCAAGTACGATGTGCAGGCTCCGGACTTGGTAGACCCGAACTGGGGACACACCAGCATACCGGTATCGTACAACGCACAGAAGACCAATGCCAGCTGGGCAGAGCTTGTCTTGGGATTGAGAGCGAACGTGTACAAGGGTCTCTACACCGGATTCACTGTGAGATACCGCGCACGCTTGGGCATGACGGAACACGAGAACTCCGAGCCTTACTTCATTCCAGGATACGGACGAGGCAAGGCAAACAACCTCGGCATAACATACAATATCATTTATAAATTACCGTTCTAATGACTACACTCGAAATTTGGCTCTTGGCCATCAGCTTGGCAATGGACTGCTTTTCCGTATCCATCACCAGTGGTATCATCCTGCGCCGCATCTGCTGGCGTACTTTCATAACCATTGCATTCTTCTTCGGCTTGTTCCAGGGACTGATGCCTCTCTTCGGATGGTTAGCAGCCAGCTACTTCAGCCATCTGATTGAAAACTACGACCACTGGATTGCGTTCGGCCTGTTGTTCTTCTTGGGTGCACGCATGATCAAGGAAAGTTTCTCGAACGAAGAGGAACATCAGTTCAACCCTACCAAGCTCTTAGTGATACTCACGTTGGCGGTAGCTACCAGCATCGATGCATTGGCCGTAGGTATCTCGTTCGCCTTTGTGGGCATGGATACTTGGCAGTCTATTCTGCAGCCTATCGTGATTATCGGCATCGTGTCGTTCGTGTTCTCCATCATCGGTTGCCTCATCGGTGTATTCTTCGGCAAACGTGTCAACCTCCGTGCCGAGCTTTGGGCAGGTATCATCTTGATTGGTATCGGCGTAAAGATATTGATTGAGCACATGGAACTCTTCTAAAAAGTATGACTATGAACAAGAAGAAACTGATTTGGCAAGTGCCTTTCTTGGCATTGTTAATAATAGGTACTGTCGTTATCCTGAAAAAGCAGCCTCCTTTCCGCACCAACGAGGGGATGGTTTTCGGCACGGTGTATAAAATCACCTATCAGCATGCTGACGACTTGCAGAACGACATCAAGCAGGCACTGATGGAGGTGGACAACTCGCTTTCTCCGTATAATCCGAACTCCATCATCACCCGCATCAACCACAACGAAGATACGTTGCTGAACGAGCACTTCACCCATGTGTTCAACCTGGCACAGCAGATTTCGGTAGAGACAGACGGAGCTTTCGACATCACCGTGGCACCCTTGGTAAACGCGTGGGGATTCGGATTCAAGCACTCCATCGAAATAGCACCGGAAGTGATTGACAGCCTCCGCTCCTTCATCGGCTACCAGAAGATCAAGCTGGAAGACGAAAAGATAGTGAAGGAAGACGAACGCACCATGCTGGACTGCAGCGCCATAGCCAAAGGATACGGTGTGGACCGCGTAGCCCGCTTGCTGGACAAGAAAGGGGTACAGCACTACATGGTAGACATAGGCGGAGAGGTGATGCTGAAAGGCAAGAATCCGCGCATGAAGACGTGGCGCATCGGCATCAACAAGCCGATAGAAGATTCACTCTCCATCAATCAGGAGTTGCAGACCATTCTCGAAGTGAGCGGCATAGGCATGGCTACATCGGGCAATTACCGCAAGTTCTATTATAAGGATGGGAAGCGCTATGCACACACCATCGACCCGCGCATCGGTACACCGGTACAGCACAACATCCTCTCGGCTACCGTCATTGCCAAGGATTGTACAACGGCCGACGCTTACGCTACCGCCTTCATGGTGATGGGATTGGAAAAGGCCAAGGCTTTCTGCGAGGAACATCCGGAACTGGATGCCTACTTCATCTGCGATGGCGAGGGCGACAGTTATGAAATTCACTACACTCCAGGCATGGAGAGATACATGATAAAGAGATAAAAAGAAAAGGCGCTTGATAGCGCCTTTCTTGTTTCTTAGCAAACTCCTTGGAACTGGTCGATGAGCAGCGTGATGTTCGCCGTAAAGAGGCGGGCTGCAATGGCCAGAAGAATGATACCGAAGAACTTGCGGATGAGGTAGATACCACCCTTACCCAACTTCTGCTCAACCTTATTGGTAGCCTTCAATACGATGTACACCCACACCATGTTCAGCACCAGGGCAATCACGATATTGAGCGAAGCATATTCGGCACGGAGCGAAAGCAAGGTAGTGAACGAACCGGCACCTGCCAACAACGGGAACACCAGCGGAACCAACGTAGCTTCCTTGATAGGACCCTGATTCTTGAAGATTTCCACATCCAGAATCATTTCGAGCGCCAGGAGGAAAAGAACCACCGAACCGGCTACCGCAAACGAAGCGATATCTACCTGGAAAAGCTTCAACACCATATCACCGGCATAGAAGAACCCGATGAGCAAGGCAAACGAAATGAGTGTAGCCTGGATGGCATTCACATCGCGCCCGTTCTGCTTCAGATTCAAAATGATGGGGATAGAGCCGATGATGTCTATCACCGCAAACAGTACGATGAACGCACTGGTCAATTCCTGAAAATTAAATGTACTGAGCATAATCTTAAGATTGTTATTTTCTTTAGAGTGCAAATATATTGCTTTTTTATACAACAACCAAAAACTTACACCAAAACATAAGTAGACAAGAAGAAAGGATAAAAAATGATAAATACATGCGTACTTGTGCCATATATTCGCAGATTTCTTTACCTTTGTGTGTTAAATGCTAACTTAACGAATATTAAACACCCATGGAAATAACAATGTACGACAATCTTTTGCTTCTGCCTCTCTTTCAGGGACTAAGCAAAAACGATTTGACGACCATCATAGAAAAAGTAAAGTTCCATTTCCAACAGTACAAGGAAGGGGAAATTTTCATTCGCCAAGGTGAAGAATGCCATCAGCTTTGCTTTTTGCTGAATGGCCAAGTTTGCGTACGCACACAAGATAAGGAACATGCCTACTCGCTATCGGAAGTGATAGGCGGTCCGTACATCATCGAGCCACAATCGCTATTCGGCATGCAGAACAGCTATACGGCTACATATAGCGCCCATACCCCAGTAGGTGTGCTGACCATCGAGAAGGCGTATCTGTTCAGCGAGTTGGACAAGTACGAGATCTTCCGGATGAACCTCCTGAATATCCTCTGCAACCGAAGCCAAATCGCCACTCAGAAACTTTGGCACACACATATCGGCACCTTAGAAGAAAAGCTCGTGAATTTCATTGCCTTGCGCAGCCAGCGTCCGGAAGGGGAAAAGACGCTGCAAATCACCATGGAAGATTGGGCTGGACTGATAAACGAAACACGCATCAACCTCTCCCGCCTGCTGAACGACTTGCAGGACAAGGGCTTGGTACAGCTCAAAAGAAAGGAAATATACATTCCCCAATTCGAGAAACTGACAGAACATTTAACAGAATCCATCTAAAACTGAACAACTTATGAATCAAGATATCAATCCGCTACTCTCGGAAAACCAAACATTACATGGAACCATGCCGTTTCACCTCATCAAGACCGAGCACTACGAGCCGGCCATCCTGAAAGGCATGGAAATTCACAATCAGGAAATTGAGGCTATCATCAACCAGACAGACGCTCCTACCTTTGCCAACACCATTGTGGCATTGGAGAAATCGGGTGCCTTGCTCAATCAGGTGAGCACCGTATTCGGCAACTTACTCAGCGCCGAGACCAACGATGAGATGCAGGCCATAGCCGAAAGAATGATGCCCCAACTTTCGGAGCACAGCAACAACATCACCCTGAACGAAAAGCTCTTTGCCCGCATCAAGGCCGTGTACGACACAACCGACAAAGCACAGTTGGGCAAGGAAGAACAGATGTTGCTCCAGAACACCTTCGATGGCTTTATCCGTAGCGGTGCCAACCTTACTCCCGAACAGAAGGAACGCTTCCGCCAGATTTCGGCCGAGATGAGCGTACTGACCTTGCGTTTCTCGCAAAACAACCTGAAGGAAACCAATGCCTACGAGTTGGCTCTGCAAGCCGACCAATTGGACGGACTGCCGGAAAGCGCCCTCCATGCGTATGCGCAGACTGCTCAGGAGAAAGGTAAGGAAGGTCACATCGTTACCTTGCAAGCGCCGAGCTTCATACCTTTTATGAAATATAGCCAGCACCGCGAACTTCGCCAGCAGCTATACATGGCCTACAATACCCAATGTACTCACGACAACGAGTACAACAACATGGAGATTGTGAAGAAGCTGGTGAACCTCCGCTTGGAGCGTGCCCAACTCTTGGGATTCCAAACCGCAGCCGACTATGTATTGACCCGTCGCATGGCCGAGAAGAGCGAAAACGTATATAACCTATTGAACCAATTGCTCGAAGCCTACGCTCCTACCGCACACAAGGAAGTGGAAGAAGTACAGGCTTTGGCCAAAGAACTGGAAGGCGATGATTTCCAACTCATGCCTTGGGACTGGGCCTACTATTCAGAAAAGCTGAAAGAAAAGAAATTCAACTTGAACGAGGAAGCTCTCCGCCCCTACTTTGAGCTGAACAACGTCATCGGAGGGGTATTCGGATTGGCTACCCGCCTGTATGGCATCTCATTCCAAGAAAACAAGGAGATTCCTGTATACCATCCGGATGTCACAGCCTACGAGGTATTCGACAAGGACGGAAGTTTCTTGGCCGTACTTTATGCCGACTTCCATCCGCGTGCCGGCAAGCGATCGGGTGCCTGGATGACCAGCTACAAGGAACAATGGAAGGATGAAAACGGGAACAGCCGTCCGCACATCTCGGTAGTGATGAACTTCACCAAGCCATCGGGCGACAAACCGGCCTTGCTGAGCTTCGGCGAAGTGAATACCTTCTTGCACGAATTCGGTCATGCTCTTCATGGTATGTTTGCCAACACCACTTACCAGAGCTTGAGCGGTACGAATGTGTATTGGGATTTCGTGGAACTTCCATCGCAAATCATGGAGAACTTTGCTATTGAGAAAGATTTCCTCAATACCTTTGCAAAGCACTACGAAACAGGCGAAAACATTCCGGAAGAAATGATCCAGCGCCTGGTAGATGCATCGAACTTCAATGTGGCATACGCTTGTCTTCGCCAGTTGAGCTTCGGCTTGCTCGATATGGCATGGTACACCCGCACCGAACCTTTCGAGGGCGATGTACGCAGCTACGAAAAGCAGGCATGGAGCCAGGCACAAGTATTGCCAAACTGCGAAGAAACTTGTATGACCGTGCAGTTCTCACACATCATGGCAGGCGGATATTCGGCTGGATATTACAGCTATAAGTGGGCTGAAGTACTGGATGCCGATGCCTTCTCGCTCTTCCAGGAAAAAGGAATATTTAACCCGGAGGTAGCAAACTCTTTCCGTGAGCATGTGTTATCGAAGGGCGGTACCGAACACCCTATGACTCTTTACAAGCGATTCCGTGGACAAGAGCCGGGCATCGATGCCTTACTTAAAAGAAACGGAATTTTAAACTAACATCCTATTAATGATGAAACTGAAACATTTAGCATATTTACTTTTGGTTCTCCCCTTGATGCTGAGCTGCAACAATGAAGACGACATCAACGAAATCTTCATCAGCGGAACCTGGAATGTGGGTAACTTCTACAACGGAGGAGATTGGAACAAGACCAACGACGGTGCACGCCCTACATTCACCAAGGAAGAAGATATCAAGGCACTGAACGCTTTGACCGTGAGCTTCCTGAAGGACGGACAGCTGCAAGGACATATGGCTACCGGCCCTTTCACCGGCAAGTGGGCAGCCAATGGCGACGGACGCACCATCTCCATCACGAACCTGAAGTATAGCGGCAACCCTACAGGCAAGAGCAAGCAACTGATAGAAGCCTTGAAGAAGGCTACTTATTATAAAGGAGACAGCAACTACCTGAAGTTGGCTCCGGAAGACAAGAAATCGTATGTACAATTGGGACATTATTCCAAATAAAGAACAGAACTATGAGTGAAAAACAATTGACACTTGACAAACGCTATATCCGCATGGCCGGCATTTGGGCAGAAAACTCTTATTGCACCAGACGCAAGGTAGGTGCCCTCATCGTGAAGGACAAAATGATCATCTCCGACGGGTACAACGGCACTCCGGCAGGATTCGAGAACATCTGCGAGGACGATAACGGAGTGACCAAACCTTATGTGCTTCATGCAGAGGCCAATGCCATCACCAAGATAGCCCGCTCGAACAATTGCAGCGAAGGGGCTACCCTGTATGTCACCGCTTCGCCTTGCATCGAATGTGCCAAGCTCATTATCCAGGCAGGCATCAAGCGTGTGATCTATTCCGAAAAATATCGTTTGGAAGACGGGCTGGAACTTTTGAAAAGAGCCGGCATCGAAGTCCAGTACATTAACCCTAATGAATAATAGCTATCATGGATTCAAATCAGAAATCACGTTATATCCCGATAATCATTGCCGTAAGCATTGTGGCCGGCATCTTTATCGGTACTTTTTATGCTAACCGCTTTTCCGGAAACCGTAAGGAAACGGGAGCCATCGGCAACTACTCGAACAAGCTGAATGGCTTGCTCCGCATCATCGACGACCAATATGTGGACACCGTGAACATGAGCGACTTGATAGAAGATGCCATGCCACAAATATTGGGAGAACTGGACCCCCACTCTTCCTACATCCCGGCCAAGGACCTGCAAGCCGTGAACGACGACTTGAGAGGTAGCTTCAGCGGTATCGGTGTGCAATTCACCATTCAGCAGGATACCATCCACATCAGCGATGTCATTGCCGGCGGTCCTTCTGAAAAGGTGGGCATCATGCCGGGCGACCGCATTGTAGAAATCGACGACTCGGCTTTCGTGGGCAAGATCGTGACCAACAACGAATCGATGAAGCGCTTGAAAGGTCCGAAGGGTAGCGAAGTGAAGCTCGGTGTTTTCCGCCAAGGCGAAAAAGAGCTCTTGCACTTCACCATCATCCGTGGCGACATTCCGAACAAGAGCATCAAGGCTGCTTATATGATCAACGACAAGTTTGGCTACATCAACATCGAGAAGTTCAGCGAAACCACTTACCCTGAAATGCTCATTTCATTGGCCAAACTGCATCAGGATAACTGCCAGGGCATCATCATCGACTTGCGTGGCAACACCGGCGGATACATGGGTCCGGCCATTCAGATGGTCAACGAATTCCTTCCGAAAGGACGCCTCATCGTTTATACCGAAGGACGGAAGGCCCCACGCGAAAACTATCCATCGAATGGTACAGGCAGCAGCCAGCAAATGCCTCTCATCGTTCTTTTGGACGAAGGATCGGCATCGGCCAGCGAAATCTTTGCCGGAGCCATTCAGGACAACGACCGTGGTACCATCATCGGCCGACGCTCGTTCGGTAAGGGATTGGTGCAACAGCCTATCGAGTTCAACGACGGATCAGCCATTCGCCTGACCATTGCCCGTTACTATACCCCATCGGGCCGATGCATCCAGAAACCTTATCAGAAAGGAAAGGATGAGCAGTACGAATTGGATCTCCTCACCCGCTATGAACATGGGGAATTCTTCTCGCAAGACAGCATCAAGCAAGATGAAAGCCACATTTTCTACACTTCATTGGGACGACCGGTGTATGGTGGTGGCGGTATCATGCCCGACATCTTCGTGCCACAAGACACTACCGGCATGACTTCTTACTTCCGCATGGCCGTGAACCGCGGACTGACCATCCAGTTCTCTTTCCAATACACGGACAGAAACCGCCAGAAGTTGCAGAAGTACACCAATGCCGATGACTTGCTGAAGTACCTGAAGACACAAAACATCTTGGAAAAGTTCGCCCAGTTTGCCGAAAGCAAGGGACTGAAGCGACGCAACATCCTGATGTACCAGTCTAAAGAGTTGTTCGACAGAAACCTGTATGGAAACATCATCTACAATATGCTCAATATGGAAGAATACTTGAAGTATCTCAACCAATCGGACAAGACCGTATTGAAAGCATTGGAGATTTTGGAAAAGGAAGAATCGTTCCCTCAGGCTCCTGAACAACAATCAGCATCCGCACATGAAAGAACAGAAGAAACTATTGCGTAAGCAAATCAGGGAAGAAAAGAAGAATCAGCATCCGGAAACGCTGAAAACCCATTCTTCCTCCTTGCTGGAGCGCTTGGAAAAGCATCCGCGCTTCATCGCCTCGAATACCATTCTGATGTATTATTCCCTTGGCGATGAAGTGCAGACGCACGCCTTTGTAGAAAAATGGCATCGAGAAAAGAAGGTACTGCTTCCGGTGGTGAGAGGCGATATCCTGGAGCTTCGCCACTACACGGGAAAAGATTGTCTGGAAGTAGGAGCTTTCAACATCGAAGAGCCTACGGGAGAAAACTTTACCGATTATGAAGAGATAGAGCTGAGCATCATTCCCGGCATCTCGTTCGACCGGCAAGGAAACCGACTGGGAAGAGGCAAGGGTTATTACGACAAACTCCTCCCCCTCCTTCGTTCATATAATATAGGTATATGCTACCAGTTCCAAGCCCGTGAAGAAATTCCGTCCGAATCCTTCGACCAACCCATGGATGAGGTCTGGACAGAAGAAGGGCGCTGGCACTGATGCTTATCTGAAAATAATGTTCACAATCACTTGGGCACCGACTTGCTGGTTCAAACTGCGTACCAGCATTTCGCGCCCCATCATCAGTTCCTGACGAAGCACGGAAGATGTGAGGTGAACGTACAAAATCTGATTCTTGATATACAAGTTACTGGTATAGCGACTGATAGCTGGTCCTACCACCTCTCGCCAAGCCTGCACCAACCGATATTCATTGAGCGGAGACTCCAACCCACTCTGACGGAAGAATTTCCGAATCATTTCGCCTATCTGCTCGGCATCATTCCTTCTCATGCTTCCTCCTCTATACGTTCGTGAATACTTCCATTTTCTACGCTGAATACCTTGTATTCCCCTTCAATCTTCTTCATGATTTTATCCAAGTGGTCACGATTGGTATCGGTGATGAAAATCTGACCGAATCGGTCACCTGCCACCAGCTTCACAATCTGCTCTACACGAGACGCATCGAGCTTGTCGAAAATATCATCCAACAACAACAGAGGTGTGGTATTGCTACCCGTACGGCGCAAGAAATCGAACTGAGCCAACTTCAAGGCTATCAGGTAAGTCTTGTTCTGACCTTGCGAACCCTCCCGCTTGATAGGATAATCTTCCAACTGCATCACCAAGTCGTCCTTATGCACCCCTCTCAACGAGTATCCCATGATAAGGTCACGCTGACGGCTCTCCTTGAGCAATTGTAAAAGGTTACCTTGCTGGCAATGAGACTCGTAAGCTAAGTTCACCACTTCCTTTCCTTGCGAAATGTGTGCATAGAAAGACTGGAAAATAGGTATGAACTCTTCGATGAAGGCACAACGCTTCCGATAGACCACCTCACCAGAGGCTGCCATCATTTCTTCCCAAACCTCGAGGAGCTCATCATCGGGTGCCGGCTCGCTCTTGAGCAACGTATTCCGTTGTTGCAATGCCTTGTTGTATCGGATCAAGGCTTCGAGGTATTCCTTGTCGTATTGCGAAATGACCACATCCATGAAACGACGGCGCTCCTCGCTCCCACCCGAAATCAGGTCGGAGTCGGCAGGCGAAACCATCACCAACGGGATGAAGCCAATGTGGTCGGACAAGCGGGTATATTCCTTCTTATTGCGCTTGAACTGCTTCTTCTGGCGTCGCTTCATGCCACAATACACCTCTTCGGCATCGCCCGCTTCCGTTTCATACATCCCCTGAATCATAAAAAAGTCCTGCTCGTGCATCATGTTCTGCGAGTCAATGGGATTCGTGGCACTCTTGCAAAAAGACAGATAATACACCGCATCCAGCAGATTTGTCTTCCCCATACCATTCTGACCGATGATGCAATTCATCTTGGCAGAGAAATCCAATTCCACCTGCTCCAGGTTTTTATAATTCAATATAGAAATACGCTTTAAAATCATAAACAATCCTTTTTTTAGGAACACAAAAATAGGGATAAAAAAGGGAATAAATAAAAAAATATGCCTGTAAATTTCATAAATACACATAAATAGACTATTTTTGCTGCCCGAAAACTATCTCGAAAAAATAATAAAACGTTAAGATAAAATGGCAGAAAAAATTCAAACTCCAGATCCATTGGATTTGGATCAAGCGATGAGCTCTTCTGAAGCATTCATCATCAAGTACAAGAACAAGTTCTTGGCAGGTATCGCAGCTATCGTTATCGTAGTGGGCGGTGTATTGGGTTACAAACACTTCATCTCAGAACCTAATGAAAAGAAAGCTAGCGAAGCATTGTTCAGAGGTGAACAATATTTCATGGCAGACAATTATGAATTTGCTTTGAACGGCGACAGTTTGGGCTACGAAGGCTTCGTAAAGGTAGCTAACGAATTCGGCGGTACAGACGCTGGTAAATTGGCTAACGCTTATGCAGGTATCTGCTACGCTCAGCTCGGCCAGTACGAAAACGCCGTTAAGTTCTTGGACAAGTTCAGCGCAAACGACCAGTTGGTTACTCCAGCTTTGATGGCAACTATGGGTAACTGCTACGCTCAGTTGGGTCAGCTCGACAAGGCAGCTGCTACTTTGGTTAAGGCAGCAGACAAGGCTAACAGCCACGCTTTGAGCCCAATCTACTTGATTCAGGCAGGTCAGATTTACGAAAAGTTGGGTAAGAACAGCGAAGCTATCAACGCTTACCAGACTATCAAGAACAAGTACTTCAATTCTTATCAGTCAATGGACATCGACAAGTACATTGAACGTGCTTCTGTAAAGTAAACAATATCTCTGATAGAAACCTTATTAAAGTGTCATCCTGAGTCCAGAATGGCACTTTTTCATTTTAATACCTTATTTATATTATGGCAACAGCTTATCACAACCTCAGCGATTACGATTTCAACTCCGTTCCTAACGCAGAAAACATGCGCTTTGGCATCTTGGTATCCGAATGGAACTATAACATCACCGGCGCCTTGTTGGAAGGAGCAGTAAAAACCCTCAAGACACACGGAGCAAAGGACGAGAACATCCTCGTACACCATGTACCAGGTAGCTTCGAACTCACATTCGGCTCTGCACAAATGATTCAAAGCGGCAAAGTAGATGCTGTGATTGCCATCGGCTGCGTAGTTCGTGGCGACACTCCTCACTTCGACTATGTATGTGCCGGCACTACCCAAGGCATTGCTCACTTGAATGCTACTACCGACACTCCTGTAATCTACGGATTGATTACCACCAACAATATGCAACAGGCCGAAGACCGCGCCGGAGGATGCTTGGGCAATAAGGGCGACGAATGTGCAGTAACTGCCATCAAGATGGTGGCTTTGAAGCAAGAATTGAAGAAATAAAACGCTACAATTCCAAGATAAAGTAAAGAAAACAGCCTTTTTTGAAAAAAATCCAGCAAAACACTTGCAGATTCAAAAAAAAGCCGTACCTTTGCATCGCAATTGAGAAACGAACCTACTAAGGCAAGTGAATCAAGAGCGAATGGGCAAATACCAGAGTGGCCAAATGGGGCAGACTGTAAATCTGCTGGCTTACGCCTTCGGTGGTTCGAATCCATCTTTGCCCACTAAAATTGCGGAAGTAGCTCAGTTGATAGAGCATTAGCCTTCCAAGCTGAGGGTCGCGGGTTTGAGCCCCGTCTTCCGCTCTTAG